>JBGQGU010000049.1:0-11329 GCA_041497655.1 Gammaproteobacteria bacterium | reverse complement strand
TGACGAAGGAAATCTACGGCAAGCTGACCGCGTGGCAGATCGCGCAGGTGGCTCGCCATCCGCAGCGGCCCTACACCCTCGACTACGTCAACACCCTTTTCACCGGGTTCGAGGAGCTGCACGGCGACCGCGTATTCGCGGACGACACGGCGATCGTGGGCGGCCTCGCGCGCTTCAACGGCGAGACCTGCGTCGTGATCGGCCAGCAGAAGGGCCGCGACACCAAGGAGAAGATCTTCCGCAACTTCGGCATGCCGAAGCCCGAGGGCTACCGCAAGGCGCTGCGCCTGATGAGGCTCGCCGAGAGATTCGGCGTGCCGGTCTTCACCTTCGTGGACACGCCGGGCGCCTATCCCGGAGTCGGCGCCGAGGAGCGCGGCCAGTCCGAGGCGATCGGCCGCAACCTCTTCGCGATGGCCGAGCTCAGGGTCCCCATCATCTGCACCATCATCGGCGAGGGCGGCTCCGGCGGCGCGCTGGCGATCGCGGTCGGGGACGTCGTCATCATGCTGCAGTACTCGACCTACTCGGTGATCTCGCCCGAGGGCTGCGCCTCCATCCTGTGGAAGAGCGCCGATTTCGCCGCGGAAGCCGCAGAAACGCTCGGCATCACCGCGACGCGCTTGAAGGCGCTGGGGCTGATCGACAAGATCGTCGGCGAGCCGCTGGGCGGGGCGCATCGCGACCACGACGCGACGATGCAGACTGTCAAGAAGGCTCTGCAGGACAGCTGGCGGCAGCTCAAGGAAACCCCGCTCGACAAGCTGCTCGAGACCCGCTTCGCGAAGCTCATCGGTTATGGCAAGTTCAAGGAAGTCGAGCAGAAGTAAATCCCCCCTCAACCCCCCTTTTACAAAGGGGGTAGGCAAAATCCCCCCTGGCCCCCCTTTGACAAAGGGGGGAGACGGAGTGGGGGGATTTATTGCCCGCATCACTGCGCAGCTCAAGGACATCGTCAGACCTTCCGACCGCCTGCTGGTGGGACTTTCCGGCGGCGTCGACTCGGTAGTTCTGCTGGACAGTCTGCAGCGCGTCGCGCGCAAGCTGCGGTTCCGGCTCTCGGCGCTGCACGTCAATCACCAGTTGAGTCCCCACGCGCGGCGCTGGGAAGCGTTCTGCCGGCGTCTCTGCAGCGCGCGCGGCATTCCGTTCCAGAGCGTGAAGGTCAGCGTGCGGCGGGGCGACAGCATCGAGGCAGCGGCGCGCGCGGCGCGCTATGGGGTCTTCGCGCGCCAGGACTGCGATTACGTCGTGCTTGCCCACCACCGCGACGACCAGGTCGAGACGCTGCTGCTCCAGCTCCTGCGCGGCGCGGGAGTGAAGGGACTGGCGGCCATGCCGCTCCTCCGGAGGGAGGAGGGTCGGGGGTGGAGGGTCGAGGGGACAACACTCGCCACTCGTCACTCGCCACTCGACACCCGACACTCGACACCCGACACTCGACACCCGACACCGGCTATCCTCCGTCCGTTGCTCGAAGTGACTCGCGATGAAATCCTCGAGTATGCGAAGAAGCGCAAGTTGACGTGGGTCGAGGACGAGAGCAACCAGGACATTTACTTCCAGCGCAACTATCTCAGGCACGAGGTGCTTCCTGTTATCGCGCGGCGCTTTCCCGCCTATCGGGTCACCCTTGCGCGCGCCGCGGGTCACCTCGCGGAGGCTGCGCGCGTGCTCGATGAGATCGCTGCCGCCGACGGGGCGGGGATGGTCCAGGGCGGGACGCTCGCGGTGGAGGCGTTGCGCCGCTTGCCATCCGCGCGCGCGAGAAACCTGCTGCGCTGCTTCCTCGCTGGTCACGGCCTCAGCATGCCCAACGCCGAGCGGCTCGACGAGGCGCTGCGGCAGGCAATTACCGCGAAGCAGGATGCGCAGGTGTTGGTGGAACTCGGCTATTTCACTCTGAGACGTCATGCGGGAAGGCTGCACCTGGTGCGATCCGGCAGTGCGCCGCCCGCACATTACGAAAAACTCTGGCGGGGTGAGAAGGAAATCGCACTGCCCGAACTGGGCGGCGTGCTGACCCTTGTTCCGGGAAGCGGCGGGGGCGTAAGCCGCGCCCGGTTGCGCGGACGCGCGATCACGATCCGCCTGCGCAGAGGGGGTGAGCGTCTGCAACCGGATTGCCGACGCCCACGCCGAAGCCTGAAGAACCTGCTGCAGGAGGCGCACGTTCCGCAATGGGAGCGCGAGCGGCTGCCTCTTATGTTCTGCGGCAACGCACTGGTCTGGGCGCCAGGAATCGGCGTGGACTGCGCGTTCCAGGCGGCGCGCGGCGAGGCCGCGCTGCGACCGGCTTGGATGCCACGGCCATGACGCCGGTTGTGCTGCTATTTCCATGCGCTTGACGGTGATTGGCCGTTCCTATACGGTTTGCCACCAAGCCGCAGCACCAGACCGGGCCTATCGAACCGGCAGGCAGGACATCAGGGACATCAGCACTATTTTGTTAGGAGGAGGTTATGGACCGTAACCAGATTCATCGATTCGGCACGAGGGCCGCGGCGGCGATGGTAGTGGCCGCCCTCGCCACCATCTGGGGGACCCTCCAGCCTGCTCACGCGCAGGACCAGCCGAAACGCGTCATTCTGCGCTTCGCGGCCGACTTCCCGCCGCCGCCGCACCCGGCTGGCCTCGCTATGGCGCACTTCGCCCAGCGTCTGCCGCAGATCATCCCCTTCAGCGAAGCGCGCCTCTACTACGCCGGCGCGCTCTACACCATTCCCGAGGCCTTCGAGGCCATGCGCCAGGGCAATCTCGAGATGACCTGGATGCAGATGGGCAAGGCGGGTTCCGTCGAGCCGTGGCTGATGGCCGTCGTCGGGCCGGGCATTCTCACCACCGTCGGCGCGGTCGACAACCTGGAGAAGACCAAGACCTACCAGATGCTGGTCGACCGGCTGCAGAAGAACCAGGCGATCAAGGTGTTCGGCGCCGGCCACATGAGCTTCGGCATGGGCGTTGGCGGCAAGAGGCGCTACGTCAAGCTCGAAGACTTCAACGGCAAGAAGGTGCGCAGCATGGGACCCGCCGAGAACCCCGTGCTCGAGTCCTGGAAGGCGAACCCGGTTGTCATGGGATTCGGCGAAGTGCCGAACGCGCTGGAGTCGGGCGTCATCGACGGGCTGATGACGAGCATCGGCGGCTGGCTCTCCGTGCGCGAGCAGGCGCCTTTCTACACCACGGGCGGCGCCGGCGTCTTCACCGGCGACTACTACATGGTGAGCGCGAGCCGGCGCTGGTGGGACCGCCTGACTCCGGCGACACAAAAGGCGCTGCAGGGTCTGATCGAGGAGACCATCCAGGTGCAGAAGGAGTTCAACTGGTGCGTCGACAAGATGACCTACGACAAGTACGGCACCAAGGACCCGTCCAAGCCCGGTGTGTACTGGATGAGCCCAAAGGAAGTCTCCGCGTTGACCGGCGCGCTCGGCGACGGGCCGAGCCGGTGGGTGAAGAGCAAGACGCCGCCCGCCGCCACCGAGTGGGTCGACACGTTCAAGAAAGAGGGCGTCGAGCTGTCGCAGAAGAACCCGGTCGGCTCGTCGTGGATCGAGAAGATCGACTGCTCGAAGCACGCGTCGAAAATCGTGATCAAGTAGCAGGAGTTTGCCGGACTTGGGTCCGACAAACTCCTAATGCAAAACCGCCCGCACGAAACGGGAGGGACCAGGGCAGTGAAAATCTGTTGTCACGTCCAAGAACGCGCCGTGACGGCCAAGCAGACACGCCAACCCGAGGTTCATTCGAGATCCGCGGGCGGTTTTGCTGTTAGCCGCCTGTCGGGCCACTGAACTCGACAGGCGGCTGGCGCGTGGAAAGGGCTTACGTAATCTGGCGTGCGTTCCAGGACCGGTTCCTGGCGCGCGCCGCCGCTCTCCTCCTGCTTGGCTGCACGCTGCTGGCGATTCTCGAGATCTTCCGCCGCTACGTGCTCGGCGTGTCCTTCGAGTGGCAGCAGGACGCCGTCACCTTCTTCATCCTGAGCGGCGTTTACCTCTACTTCGGCATCTCGCAGCGTCACGACGAGCACCTCTGCGTGGCGGTGCTGCCCGAGGTGCTGGCAGCGGCCGGGCCGCGCGCGCGGCGCGCGGCCGAGATTATCAAGGTCATCGCCCAGGTCTTCACTTTCGTCTTTCTCCTTGCCGTGGTGTGGTGGGGCATCCCGGAAGTCCATGACAGCCTGAAGTATGAAAGCCGCACAGAGAGCCTCGCATTCCCCATGTGGCCGTTCCTGGCAGTGCTGCTCGCCGGGTTCGCCTTGATGGCGGTCACCCTGTTTTTCCAGATCTACCGCGGCATCCACAAGCTGCGCGGCCATAGTGTTCTCGAGGAACCGTCAGAACCAAAAGATGTAGCGCTGGAGTGATGCGCTGATCCAATAGCAGCCTGCCGGACCTGGTGCGTCGACAGGCTGCTAACAGCAAAACCGCCTGAGAATTTGCGATGAAGCTCAACCAAATGTCCTTTCTGTCCCGCCATTGGAGACCGGAGGTGTGGAATTCATGTCTCTGCAGCCCTGTTTTGGCGGTTACTTGCAGGCGGTTTTGCATTAGGAGTTTGTCGGGTCAAAGTCCGACAAACTCCTAGGGGGAGGCGATGTACATCACAGGGATCGTGGCCCTCGTGCTGCTCGTGCTGAGCGTGCCGATCGGCATCGCTCTGAGCGCGGCGAGCGCGGCCTACATCTTCGTCGATCCGCTGCTCGAACCCAGCGTCATCTTCCGCGCCTTCTTCAGCTTCATCGGGCGCTATTCGCTCATGGCGATACCGCTCTTCATCTTCGCGGGCTTCCTCATGGAGCGCACCGGCCTGGTGGGGCAACTGTTCCGTTTCGCCGACTCGCTGGTCGGCTGGATGCCCGGCGGGTTCGGCGTCGCGACCGTGCTCGCGTGCGTGCTGTTTGGGGCGATCTCGGGCTCGAGCGTCGCGATGGCGGCGGCCATGAGCGTCATCGCCATTCCCGAGATGCTCAAGCGCGGCTATCCGCCATGGCTCGCGGCGGGCCTGGTGGCGACAGCCGGCGGCATCGCGATGCTGATCCCGCCGAGCATCATCCTGCTCCTGTACGGCATCGTGACCGAGACGTCGGTGGCGCGCTTGTTCTTTGCCGGCATCATCCCAGGGCTGATGCTTGCCTTCGGCAACATCATCACCGTCGTCATCATCGCAATGTATCTCAAGCTGCCGCGCAGCACGTTCGACCGCCGCCGGATCTGGCCCGAAACCATGAAAGCGCTGCCGGCGCTCGGCATGCCGGTGGTCATCCTCGGCGGGCTCTACGGCGGGCTGTTCACGCCCACGGAGGCCGCCGCTGCCGCCTGCGGCTACTCCCTGCTGTACGGGCTCATCACCGGCCGGGGTGAATTCGTCAAGCAGCTCCTGCCCGTCGCCGCCCGGTCGCTGAACCTGACGGCCGTGATCCTGTTCCTGGTCGGCAGCGTGGGCGTGTTCCAGTTCCTTGCGGCGAACCTGTATTGGCCGCAGAAGATTACCCAGACCATCGTCGGATGGGGGCTGACACCGCTCGGCTTCATGTTTGCGTTCATGGGGGTCTTGCTGATACTCGGATGTCTGGTGGATGGTGTCGCGATGGTGCTGCTGACGGTGCCGGTGGTGTTCCCGGTCGCCATGGCGCTCAAGATCGACCCGATCCAGCTCGGTATCATCATAACGCTCAACGTCGAGACCGGCGTGGTCACGCCCCCGGTCGGCCTGAATCTCTTCGCGGTGAGCGGCACCTCGAAGATCCCCCTGATGCAGGTCCTCAAGGGCACCATCCCGTTCTTCATCGGCGACCTCAGCACGCTGCTCCTGTGTATGTTATTTCCGGGACTGTCGACCTGGCTGCCGAATCTGCTCATTACGGACGTCTTCAAATGAAATCGCGCCGAGTAGGCGGCGCGATTTCATTAAGTTGAATATCAATCAGGGGCGAATCCGATCGACGGGCGTCGCGAATCACGTGTCGGCGCATGGATTCGCCCCTAGCCAGACGCGCTCGATCTGCGGCAGTGCCTGCTCGATTCGCCGCCCGATTTCCTCGTCGGTCAGCGAGCTCAATGGGTGGGCGATGACGACCGCGTCGAGCCCTGCCATGCCGAGCGCGTCGCGCTGCGTCTCGGCCTCGAGCGCGAACTCGCTGGTGACGATCATGGCCGTGGGACGGCCCCTCGACTCCAGCATCACCGTGTCGTGCATACAGCACGACGTGCAGGAGCCTCAGTCGCCGATAGCGGTGAGGACGATATCGTTGTGAGCGGCGATGTCGGCGAGCAGCTCGGGCGTGGCGGCGAGCGCGAAGCTCTCCTTGCGGTAGTAGTTCACCGCGCCGAAGGCGTGCTTCTGCGCGAGCCGGTCGCGCACGCCGCGCAGCAGCTTGTTGGCGTTCCACTTCGTGTTGTCGAGGAGGCCCAACCGTAGTCCTTCGAGCTTCTTCACGCGGGGGGCGGTTGCGAGCGGCGCCGCTTCCACCACGCCGCGCGGATCATAGACCGGTATCGTTTTCACTATCGTGTCCTCCTACAAAAGTATCTTTCTCAAGAGCGAAAATCGAATATTAGCCACGGAAACACACGGAAACACACGGAATCATGCGCAGGAACATGACCACGGGAATGCACGACAAATGTGAATGCAGCGAGAAACTTGGAACGATTTCATAGTTTGATTCGTCGTCTATTCTTCTGTCTTGTCCGTGTACTTCCGTGTGATTCCGTGGCCAATTTGGTTTTTCTTAGACGGAACAGGTGCCGTCCGCGCACTCCGGTCCCCCCGCCGGCTGAGCGCCGCCCACACCGCGCAGCACCGGCGAGGACATGTGCCCCCACCCCGGAATGAAGGCGGAGAAGCGCCCGGCCTCGCCGCCGGCGACGAAGAGATGGATGTTGTCGGGACTCGGCACGATCGGAGTGCGCGCATCGGGCTTGCGCTTGTACCACACCGGCAGGTTGCGATTGTAGACCTTGCCGTAGCGGCCGTTGCCGTAAAGGTCGCCCCACCGGTTGCCGGAGTGCGCCCACAGGTAGTGGCGGACGTCGTGCCGCTTCCAGCCGGATTTCGCTACGGTGGCCGCGTGCTCGGGGCCGAGGACGACCGCGCAGTGCCCGCCCGACACGGCGTTGTTGTTGCAGATCGTGCTCATCGCGGAGCAGACGCTGTCGAGTATCCCTTCCGCGTCATTCGCAAAGTGGTTGGTGATGCTGTGCGGCGGCTCGGCGGCCAGCAGAAACACGGTGGAGTCCTCCGTCTTGTATCCGTGTTCCACGTGATAGGGCGCGAACGGGCTCGCCTCCTCGTTCTCGGCGATGCAGTAGGTGTACTTGCCGGGGTGGCCGAGCGTGCTTTTGTCGAGCAGGCCCGGCCAGCCGCCGCCGACATTGAGGAGGACCAGCCGCAGCGCGCGCCCGATCGTGGCGTTGGCGCGGTTCCCCGAGCCGAACGTGTTGCAGCCGGCGTTCATGCCGATCGCCCGGCGCACTGGTCCGTTCACCACCAGGAGCGGGCTCGCCATGTGCGTCGTGGCCTGCACGCCGTTCAGATTGAAACGCACCTCGCACAGCGCAAGTATCGCCGCCTCGACCACTGGCGCGTATTCGGGCCGGCAGCCCGCCATCACCATATTGATCGCCAGCACTTCGCGGGTGAGGCTGCCCCAGCGTGGCGGCACGCGCGCGAGCAGGCGCCCGGGCTCCCCGCCGAGCGCGGCGACGGCCGCCGCGATTTTCTCCGGCGTCGGGGGCACGAGCGGGAGGCCGTCGGAGCAGCCGCGCTCGTAATACCACTCGATGAGATCGGTGCCTTCGGGCACGTTCGAGCTGCCCGCTAATCGCGGATTTTGGAGGGTGTCGGCGTGTCCCATGGCTTGTCCTCGGCCGAAGAAGAAAAGACGTCGCGGATGGCATTATCTCATCGCCTGAGCGACGACGCCCGCCAAGTCCGTAAAGACAAAGATGTTTCCCGAGCGGCATGTCTGGCTTCTCCGGTTAAGGAGTTTGTCGGGCATTAGGCCGACAAACTCCTGGGGCTTCCAAGCCGGCGCGGAATTGAGTAGATTGGGGCTCCAGAGGAGGAACCTATGAGACCATTTATTATTGTCGCTGCCGCTGTCCTGCTCGCCGCCTGCCAGACCACGCCCCCCGAACCGCTGCGGGCAACCGCGCAATTGACGCCGACCAAGGGCAGCAAGACCTTTGGCGAGGCGGACTTCGAACAGGTGGGCGACAAGGTCCGCGTCGTGGTGTTCGTTCAGGGGCTTAAGCCGGGACAGGAGCATGGCCTGCACATTCACGAAGTCGGCGACTGCAGCTCGGGCGATGGCCTGAGCACCAAGGGCCACTTCAATCCCTTCGGCAAGCCGCACGCGCATTACGGCAGCGCCGAGCGCCATGCCGGTGACTTGCCCGCCCTCAAGGCTAACAAGGCGGGCCGAGCCAACGTCCAGATCGATCTCGACGTCATCACCTTGACACCCGGGCCGGCGAACATCATCGGCCGCGGACTCATCGTGCACGCCGACCCCGACGACTACAAGACCCAGCCGACCGGCAATGCCGGCGCGCGCATCGCCTGTGGCGTGATCAAGGCCAACTGAAACAGGAACCCGTGGGTCGTGATTCGTGAGTCGTGATTCGACCTAGATTTTCTCAACCGCCACTCGTTAGGAATCTGTCGGAAGCCCGACAGATTCCTGGAGGGAGTCTATGACTGCAGTCACTTGCGAGCTTGCCGAATTCGTAGCCGGGATTTCGTACGACGTGCTGCCCGTCGAAGTGCGCGAGCGCGTCAAGGCGCTCACTCTCGACTTGGTCGGCATCTCGCTGCGCGCCCGCAACGAGGCGGAATCGACGCCGGCGATGATTGCCGCCGCCGGCCGGCTCGGCATGACGGGGGGTACCTGCACGGTGATCGGCGATGCCGCCGGCTACGCCCCGCCCGGAGCGGCGATGCTGAATGGCACGCTCGCCCATTCGCTCGACTTCGACGACACTCACGCGCCCGGCTCGCTGCACCCGAGCGCGCCGATCGTGCCGGCCGCCTTCGCCGCCGCCGAGATGATGGGCGCTGACGGGAAGGTGGCGATTGCCGCCATCGTTGCCGGCTACGAGGTGCAGATCCGGTTGAGCCTCGCGCTCGACCCGGCGGCGCATTACGATCGCGGCTTTCACCCGACCGCGACCTGCGGCGCCTTCGGCGCAGCCGCTGCTGCTGGGCGACTGCTTGGACTCGATCCTGATGGCTACGCCAACGCCTTCGGCATCGTGCTCAGCATGTCGGCAGGCTCGATGCAATACCTGGTGAACGGCGCGTGGACCAAGCGCTCTCACGTTGGCCACGCGGCGATGTGCGGGCTGATCGCAGCGACGCTCGCGCGCGAGGGCTACAAGGGCGCAGCCGAAGCGATCGAAGGCAAGTGGGGTTTCCTGCACGCCTATGCGCCCGCCGCCGACGCGGCGAAGGCGGTGGACGGCCTCGGCCGCCGCTGGGAGACGCTGAAGATCGCGGTAAAGCCCTATCCCTCCTGCCGCTATGGCCATGCCCCCATTGACGGCATACTTGCGCTCGCTCGCGAGCACCGCATCAAGCCGGAGGAAGTGGAGGAGGTCACGGTTGGCCTGCCCGAGCCGGGCTGGAAGCTCATCGGCGACCCCGAGCCCGCCAAGCAGTCGCCGAAATCAGTGGTGGACGGACAATTCTCGATGGCGTTCTGCGCTGCCGTGGCACTGCGCAGCGGCGGCTTCGCCTGGGACGACTACGCGCGCCATCTCGGCGATCCCGCCACGCTGGCGTTGTGCAAACGGGTAAGGACCTGGGTGGATCCCAAGGTCCAGGCTGATTTCCAGAAAGAAATGAGCGGAAGCGTGCGGATCAAGACCGCGCGCGGCGCGTTCGAAACCTACGTCCGCGTGCCGAAAGGTGAGCCGGCGAACTTTCTCTCCGCGGCCGAGCTGCGCGCCAAGTTCGACGGGCTCACCGGGCCGTACCTCTCCGCGCGCCGGCGCGACGAGCTCGCGGGCGCGTTGCTCGCGCTCGAGCAGGCGCAGGACATCGGCGCGCTGCTTCGCCTGACGCGTCCCGACGAGGCGAGCGGGCTGCGAGTCAAGAGTTTGTCTGCCTGAGTCCCGACAAACTCCTGACGGCCGGTAACATGTTGAGTGATTGCTCGGACTCGCCACGAATGTCTCCCCTCCTTACGGAGGAGGGGTGCTCGCGCATGCGAGCGGGGTGGTGGACTTGATCCGCGGCGTTGTAACCACCCCGGCGCTGACGCGCCACCCCTCCTTGAAAAGGAGGGGAAAGTTATTTTGTTGCGGCGTTGCGAAGCAAAACCGACGCCGGGACAAATGCGAAAGAAGATGACCGTCGAGCGTAAAGAAGTCGGGCCGCGCCGCTACCGCGAGTCCTTCGGCCGCCATTTCGAGGATTTCAAGGTCGGCGACGTCTACGAGCACCGGCCGGGGCGCACCATTTCGGAAGCGGACAACACCTGGTTCACGCTGCTCACCATGAACCAGCATCCGCTGCACTTCGACGCCGCCTACGCTGCGAAGACCGAGTTCGGCCGGCCGCTCGTCAACAGCTGCCTGACGCTCGCGATGGTTACCGGCATGAGCGTGAGCGACTTGAGCCAGAAGGCGATCGCCAACCTCGGCTGGGACAAGGTCCGGCTCACGGCGCCGGTGTTCGCCGGCGACACGATCTACGCCGAGTCCGAGGTGCTGGACGCACGCGAATCGAAATCGCGGCCGGAGCAGGGGATCGTCACGGTGCGAACCACGGGCAAGAAGGCCGACGGCACGGCGTTCATGAGCTTCGAGCGCTCGATCCTGGTGCCCCGGCGCGGCCACGCGGTGGACGATCTCGCGGGTTACTGAAAAGCATTGGCCACGGAATCACACGGAAACACACGGAATTGAAACCCAGAATACTGAGGTCAGAGAATCACAGACAAATCATGGACGCGACGAAAAACCTGAAAGTAATTTGGTGTTTGTTCGTTTTAATCTTCCGTGCCCTTCCGTGTGTTTCCGTGGCTGAGTCTGGGTTTTCCTCGCTGACCTAGGGATATGGACACGACGCCGCAACAGGACGGAGGCGACGGGCAGGAGACGCTCATTCTGCAGAGCGTGGACCGGTTCCTGGAACGGGACGTGCGCCCGGTCGTGCACGCGCTGGAAGCCGCCGACACCTACCCGGCCGCGATCGTCGAGAAGCTGAAGACGCTCGGGATGTTCGGCGCCACCATCGCGCCCGAGTTCGGCGGACTCGGGCTCCCGGCCGTGACCTACGGGAGGATCGTCGAGCGCATGTCGGCGGTGTGGATGTCGGT
>JBGQGU010000048.1:0-11335 GCA_041497655.1 Gammaproteobacteria bacterium | reverse complement strand
CGACCTCCGAACCCGTAGTGGCAAGTATTCCGCAACGTCGCGTCGGTCGCCTGCCCACCTCCGGGGTCAGATCCCCAACTTAAGTTGGGGCCCCTCTTCCTCCCTCCGGCGCCGCGACCTCCGAACCCGTAGTGGCAAGTATTCCGCAACGTCGCGTCGGTCGCCTGCCCACCTCCGGGGTCAGATCCCCAACTTAAGTTGGGGCCCCTCTTCCTCCCTCCGGTGTGCTACTTGTCCCCGTGCGTATACCAGTAGGTGCGCAGCCGCTTCTGCGTGATCACCGGACGGACTCTTTGCGCGGCGATGGGCGAGCTGGCGCCTCCTGAGCGCTGGATGCCGCCGATCATGACCGTCACCGGCCTGCCGTTGACGGGCACTCTCCCCACTACCGGTGACGGCGGCAGGCCGCCGCCCACGAACACGCCGGAACGATTGGCGCCGCACAACGCTTCGGTGTCGACGGCGCCCGAGGCATTGAGCAAGTTCACCGCGTAACCGCGCGCTTCCCCGAGGTTGGCGCCGCACTGCCCGGGCGTGGTCGGCACCGGCCGGTTGGTGCTGAAGAAGATCAAGCCGCCGAAAATCGCGGCCGAGGTCACGGTCTGCTCGCCGCGTCCTGTATTGAGATCCATGTACCAGCCGTTCAAGCTGCTGCCCAATGTCGTCGCGCACGTCGTGTTGCTCGTGAAGTTGGCCATCGAGCCGCCGTCGAGATCCGCTGGCGGGCCAGAAGTGGAGAAGGTGTCCACGAACATGTAGAAGCGATTCGCAATGTTCTCGACGTACGGGTAGTTGCTCTGGAGCGGGCGCTCGCGGTCGCCGGATCCGAGTGCGACGAAGATCCGGTCACTAGTGGCGAGGGCTGCCGGCGCGAACTGGAATTTGCGCCCGGCGGCGTTGGTCTGGGCAATGTGGTGGATCGCCCAGCTGCCCGCGGGGAGCGGCAGGCGGGTCGCCGGGTCGACGAAGTCGATGCGGTAGAGGTTGCCTCCCGTGTCCGCCACGATGGCGTGGTCGACCATGCCGTCGAAATCGCGATCGACCAGCGTCACGTCGGCGGCGACGCTGCGGAAGGTGTCGAAACTTGCAAGCAGAGCGCCGCTGCCGGCGTCGATCACGTAAACCTTCTTGCCCTTGACGCTGGCACCGCCACAGGACGGAGACGAGGTGTCGGCGTCCTCGCACGCGTCATAGCCGCCGCCGATGATGATCACCGGGTCGTTGCCGCCGTTGAAGCCCTTGATCCGCGCCGCGTTCGGGAACGACCAGGTCTGACCGATCCCGGCGAACCCCGTGGTGCAGCCGGTGTCGTCGGTGAGATTCGGGCAGCCCACGCGCCACTTGAGGGCGGGTGCAGACGGCGTAGTCACGTCGAAGGCGTAGAGCATGCGCCCGCCGCGGCGCATCGTCGGAAAGACCCAGACCTGGGTGTTGTCCGCGTTCTGATACACCCCGACGGAGCCGTCGAAGAAATAGTCCTTGCTCTGCGACGTGACGGTAGGCGGCGTGCTCGGATAGGTGATCAGCGGGCTGTTGTCAGCCAGTCGCTTCAGCTTGCCATGGTGCTCCGGCGCGACGAACGCCCACAACTCGCGCCCGGCCGTGCCGGATATCGCGCGGAACGTGCCGTCGTTCGCTCCGTAGTAGACGATGACGCCGGTCGCTCCGCCGTAGTTGATCGGCAGCGGGCGCGAGTGCGCCACGTCCCCGTGGACCGAGGCCCGCACTTCCACGAGATTGGCGTTGGCGTTCTCGTCGTTGACGTCCTTGCCGAGGGTAAAGTCGATGATCCTCTGGTGCGCGGCCGCATCCGCCGCCCCGACCGCCGCCTGGCTGACGTTGGTGGTGTTGAAAGGAAGCAGGCTGGAGCAGCTGGCCGCGCTCGGGCACGTCAGCATGTTGCGGTTGACAGCGTATGAGGGTGTGACCGAGGCGGGATCATTGCCCCTTCTCAACACCTCCGCCGCCGCCCCTTTCTCGACCAGCGGCCCGTCCGGCAAATCGGAGAACGGGCTGGTGCTCACGGCCGTGCACTGCCCCGCGCTCGTTGCGGAGAAATTCCAGAAGGTTCCGCTGTCCTGGGTCCAGAAACTGGCGGCGCACGACTGCACGAAGCCGGTCGCGGCCGAGACCGCCTCCGCCCCGTTCATGTCGGCGAGCTTGGCTTCCGCCCCGAACAGCGCAACCTGGTAGCGTTTCAGGTTGCCGTACCACAGTGGCCTGCCGTCGGTGTCCGGGCGGAACATGCCGATGAACACCTGGTTTTCGTTCTGCGCGCGGTTGGTCGCGTTGATCGGCAGGCTCGCCGAGGCGAACACGCTGTTCACCGCCTGGATCTCGATCAGGATCTCGCGCAGTGCGTTCAAGATTGCCTGCTCGCTGGTTGCCTGGAAATAGCGTCCGCCGCCGTGTTTCGCCAAGCTGTTGAGGAGCGCGGTCTGGCGCGCGTCCTGCGCGTCCTTGAACACGTCGATCGCGTAGACCGCGACGTTCTGCTGGCCGGCTTCCGCGCTCACATCGGTGGTGTACAGATACTTGGCCCATTCGTCCGTATAGCGTATATCACTCGCCGTTGGCACTCCGGAAGTGCCGGTCGGCGTAACGGTGATGACTGTGTTGCAGCCCTGGTACTGCCGCACCGTCTGGCCTCCCGTGCAGCCTGAAGTGCTGCCCGTATTCACGCCCTGGTAGCTGTCGAAGCCGGGATTGGCGCTGGTCACGCTGGGCGGGACGGTGTTGTTGCTGGCGCACGCGCTCGCGAGCGCCGTGCACTGCTGTGCGCTGGTCGTCGTGAACCGCGGCATCGGCAGCTGAGTCGTATCGCCCGCGACGCCGCTCAACAACGTGCTCGGCGCATCCTGGGTCGGAAAGCCGTTGCCGATGAAGATGATGTAGTTCTTGGTACAGCCGTTGGTTACGTCAATCGGCGATCTGTAGACGCGCTTCAAGGGATCGGTCGCTCCGTTCACGTACGCCGCCGGGTCGGATTTCGCGTCGGGGTCACCTGAATAGCGGTCGGTTCCGAAGTGGCTCGCGTCGACCGGTGTGCCCGCGATGCCGGTCTGCGCGTTCGCCGGGCTGGTGTAACCGCCGAAGTACTTGAAGGCCTCGAACAACCCGGAGCTGTAGTCGGTTTTCGCCGTGCCCACTTTCTCGCTCGGGGCGTCGAAGTTCTTGAACAGACAGTTGGGCGTCCCGTTCAGGCTGTTCGACCCGTTGACGCAGTTCCCGTCGCCGATCAGCTCCTGCAGCGCCGCCTTGTTCGCCGCGGCCATCTGGCGCACGTGGTAGCGGACGTAGGCGCCGTCCTTGTTGCTGCCGCTGCCCGGCGTGAACAGCATGAGCCCGAGATTGACGCCATCGGTGAGCTCACCGACCACGGTATTTAGCGCACGCAGCTCGGACTGCCCCTGCTTGACGCTGCTCGCCCAGTGCTGGCTCGCAGCCGACCAGTTGGCGCTGTTGTCGATGACGATCAGCACGTTGGGACGGTTCGCGGCAGTTGCGGGAGACGAGCCGACGAAGAGATCGATGTCCTCCGCGTCCACGGACGAGGGCAACGCGGTGCCCAACACCAGCGCGAGGACGGTGCTGATCAGGCGGCTATGAAAGTTAGGCATGGCGCTTTCTCGTTGAGTCCGACAAACTCCTACAGGCACGAGCTCGCCATGTCGTCGGCGCTGACGCGCACCGCGACGCCTTGCGTAAGCGTGACCCTGGTGCGGGAGGCTGTCGCGCTGGTCTCGGCGGTGATGTCCCAGGCCGTGTTGGCGCACAGCGAATCGCCGCTCGCGACGCCCGCGACGCCGAACTGCTGCGCCTGGCCCGCCGAGCAACCCAGGTCCTCGGCGCTGGACAGATTGAGCTCGCTCACCTTGATCGGCTTCACCGAGACGCATGAAGGCGCGGGATTGAGCCGTGTGGTGTACTCCGGCGTGCCGTCGCCGTTGAGATCGGTGCACAAGGTGTTGGCGGTCCCGCACGGATTGAGCACGGCGTTGGCCGGGTTCGCGATGAACTGCGGAGTGCTGATCACCGTTTCGATCGCCTGCTGCGTGGCGTAGAGCGCTTCACCGCGCGACTGCATGTTGCCGACCACCTTGAGGTTCATGTTGGTGGTGCTGAGCGAACTCACGGCGAGCAGCGTGATCACCACCAGCATGATGAGCGCGATGACCAGCGTCGCGCCCCCCTGTTTGCGCATTCCCGCGTTCATGGCCGGTCCCTCCTTCCGGCGGGATTCACGATCCGCACCATCGCGGTGTAGACGTGCCGGCGGTAGCCGTCGTTCTTTGGCCCTATGGTGATCGCGTTGCCCGCATCATCGCGCCCCAGGATGTAAGTCTTGGTGTCGATGTAGCGGGGCGAGGGATCCGGGCTCCGCGCCAGTACGTGGAGTTGCGCGGTCACGACGTTGGACCAGTTGGTTACGGCCGTGCACGCGGTGCAGCCTGCGTAGGTGTAAGTGGTCGGGTCGGCGGTGTAGGCGTCGGGCTGGCCGTCGCCGTCGTTGTCGATGCCGTACTCGACGTTGAGCTCCTCGATCCCCTCGACCAGCGGTACCTGCGCCATCGTCGAGCCCGTCAGTTCCAGCCGCATGAGGGTGGGGATGTTCTGGCCTGCGCGATTATTGGCGCTGATGAAATAAACGTTGACCAGGTACTCGCGCAGCGCGGCGAGCGTGGTGCAGTCCTTGCGCTTCAGCGGGAACGCCGTCGTGCCGAGCGGCCCCACGACGTACGGGGTCGTCTCGGTGTTGCATAGTGTGGCCTGCACATACGGCTTGCCGGCGGTCGCGGGCTCGCAGCCCGCAACACCCGCGGCGCACGTCTTGACGCGCCGCACGACCAGGATGTCGGTGTTCGCCTTGATGTCTGCCGGTATGCAGGCCGGCGCCCCGGCGCCGCCGTCGTAACCCTGGACGTGGATGGGCATGGCCGCAGCCCACTCCGCCGGAACCGTCGAGCACGGGTCGGGCAGCACCGCCGGGGCGGCGAGCGACGCAACGTTCACCTCGCCGTAGTATCCTGCGACCCGCAAATCGTCGGAGAGAAGTTCCACGGCATAGCGCCCGTTCTCGATCTGACGGCTGCTGCGCTCGAGCTCGCCGCGCGCCGAGCTTGCGTTTGCGAACACGACGAGGAGGGTCGCCAGCAACATCAAGCCGATCGTCATCGAGACCATGAGCTCGACCAGCGAAAAGCCGGCCGCGCGCGCACGCGCGGGGGGAACTCGCTTTTGGGAGGTCAAGGCAGCGCCCCTCATGGTGTCACGCACAGCCCGGTGGTTGGATCGTTCTGAAGGCAGCCGATCATGACGTGGGCGACCAGGGCGCGGCGCGTCTGCTCATTGCCATACAGCCCCTGGCCGCAAGTGGTGGAGGCGGGTGCCACGGTGGGCACCAGCCCCTGCCACGTCACGGCGACCACGAATTCGCGCGGCATGGTGGCGACGACGTTGGCAATGCAGCCGCGCGCGCCGATCATGCCGCCGGCTTTCTGCCCGCTCGCCGTGCTTTCGGCGGTGCCGAGCAGTGAGTTGTTCCATTCGCAGAGGTCGAGCGCGGCGCCGGTGAGCCCGGTGCAATCCTGGACCGTGTTGCCGGCGCCCAGCGCTCCGGTGGTGACGTAGTTGAGCGCGTTGTTGCGGTTGGCGTTGACGCGATCCACCATGTCCTGCATCAGCAGGACCGCGTGCGACCTGTGGTACGACTCGGCCTGCGCAAGCTGCATGCGCACCTGCAGCCCCGCTACGCCGAGGAGACCGAACGTGAGGATCACGATCGTGACCAGCACCTCGATCAGGGTGGCGCCGCGCTCGCGGGTTCCCGGTGAAGTGAAGTCATCCCGCATCAGAAGCACCTCTCCTGCTTCTGCACCGGCCGGCCGCTCAAATCGACGCTGATGCAGCGCGCGTGCGTGACCCGGCCGCCGTTCGCCATGAGGCTGATCGACGTCCCGCCGGTGGTGAGGCGCCCGGCACCGTTGTAGGTCACGCTGCTCGGTCCGGAGATGATGACCTGGGGCAGTCGGTCCTGGCGCCTCACCACCTCCCCGCTTGAGTCGGAAATGGTCCAGCCGTCGGACCAGTTTCCTCCGCTGGGGGCTATGGTGACCGTGGTATTGCGGGTGACCGCTTCGCTGCGCGCCAGTACCAGGCCCGAAAACACGTCGAAGCTCGCGGTCTTCACCCCCTGCGCCAGGATGATCTCGCGGAAGCTGGGAGTCGCGAGGCCGATCAGGATCACCAGCACCGCCAAGGTCACCATGGTTTCGGTGATCGTGAATCCGCGCGCTGCGGCGCGTGAGCGCCAGGCGCTGCGCGTGTTACCTGCTGGGCGAGCCTGCCGTGAATGCCGGTCGCGGATCATGTTCACCATCCCGCTTGTCCGTTGCGCGTCTTGGCACTCTGGTTATCGAGCGTGAGCACGCCGTCCGGGACCTGCGCCGAGCCCGCGATGGGAGTCGCGGTGATGGTGTAGGAGGGCGGCAGGGTGGGCGCTGCCGGGTCGATCGTCACGGTATAGAACCTCGACACGTCGGCCGGCACCGCAAGATTGAGCGTGCCGAGCGCACCCGTCCCCCCGGCGTAGCTGCGCGCGTCGATCAGGTACTGCTGTTGGCGGGTGGCGACGTCGATCATGAAGGTTTGGGCCGCGCTTCTGCGGCCCTTGCGCATGTGGTCCTGGTAGGACGGAAAGGCGATCACCGCGAGTATGCCGACGATGACCACGGCGATCATGAGCTCGATCAGCGTGAAGCCCGCCGCTGCGACGCACGCGCGCGCGCATTCGATTGCGGGCAGGGATGGCGTTGCGGATAGAGAAGCCGGAACTGCCGGAGCGCGCGACGGCTCAGGGCTTTCGCGCCTTCTCCATGTGAAGCAGATTCGTGTCGACGAGTTCGGTCGCTGTGATCTCACGTCTGTCCCCCCGGACAAATGTTTCGATCCCCGCAACAGCAAGATGCATTTGTGTTTTCATGCTCTTTGCTGTTGCGTAATCAATCTAGCAGATCGATTAGGCGGAGCATGTGAACTACGCAACACCCAAGCAAAACTTTATGTGTGTAATACTTTACGAATCAAAGCACAGGCGCGGGTGTGTGATGGAGTTAACGCCGCGAGCAGGCAACCGCCCTCCGCGAAACGTTTCGAGCGTTTCGGAGGCAGTGGTTTAACCGCTGCCTACGGGGGCTGGCTGACGCCGATTCAGTCTGGTATCCGGCCGCAGGGGTAGCCGCGGCCGTAGCCGAACTCCACCAGCATGTAGCTCTTCACCGGGCCTTCCCGGGCGAGGGCCGGCTGGAATTTCAATCCTTGCACGCTTTCCAGTGCGCTCTTCATGAACGGGGGCGCGGCGCACACCACGTCGGTCCGCGCGAGCCCTCCTTGCTCGTCGATCAGGAGTTGCAGCACGACCGCGCCGTTCTTCTGCGCCAACACGCCGGTAGGGTAGCGCAGCCTCGGCTCCTCGAGCGGGCGTGCCGGCGACTTCAATTGCGGCGACTTGAAATGGACGTAGCGCACGCCTTCCACCTCGACGTATTCCTCGGGGTTGTCCTGGGTGAGCTTGTCAGAAAGCAGCAGCACTCGGACCCTCACTTCCTGCGGGCGCGCCTGCCGGCTCGGCGCCTCCTTCTTGGTTGTCGTAGCCTGCGCCAGGCGCGTGGCTTGCGGCGCGCCGGCAGGGCCCTGCGATTGGGCAGAAACGGCCCCAGCCACCACCGTGGCGAGCCCGAGAGCGCCCAGCATTGCGGATTTGTTGCGAGTCATGTGTGTCGCATCCGATGGTAGAAGCGGGGCGGCGGCCGGGTCCCCGGTGACCGGGCCGCCGCCATCCCGCACAAGGTGTTACTGGTAAAGCTCGCGCCAGGTCGCGCGCCTGCCCACCGCGCCGCCGCCCCCCGGCAACACGCCGCCGGTCTGCTTCAGGCCGGTGACGTCAATGCCGGTGTACTTCAACTGGCCGCTCGGCAGCCGGTAAACCACGAAACCCGCGGCGAGCGCCGCCCCGAGCTTGACTCCAACCACCTGCCCAGGCGAGGCGGCGACATACGAGCCGGACCGGTAATCGAACTGGTAGAAGAAGCTGTTGCCGCCGCTCGAGCAGGCCTCGTTGTTGGGCTCGTTCGCATCCACCAGCAGCACGCCTCGCACCAGCTGGATATCGATGTTCACGCGCTCGCCGGGCGAATCGTTGGCGGGGTTGAGATCCACCCACCAGCCGTTCTTCGTGGTCCAGTCAACGGTGTTGTTGCTGATGGTGCGGCTGTTGGCGTCGATCACGCTCATGACCTGCTGCACCAGCTTTGCCGCCGGGTCGCGCATGTTCCCCACGTCGGCGCCGGTGTCCTTGAGTCCGTACACCGACTGCTGGTAAGCCACGTTGAGCGGGGGCACCAGCGTCGCCGGGTCCTGGATGTCGCTCGCGCCGAGGAACCGGCCGGTCGCGACATAGACCACGTTGAAGCCCGCGTCGAAGCGCGTAAGCTCGAGCTTCGTCGTGATGGACTGCGGCTTCGGCGGGGAGCTCCCGTCCATCGCCTGCCCAATGCGTTGCACGGTGACTCCATCCGGGGTGGCCGGATCCGTCGACAGATCGAAGCGCCACACGTTGCCGAGGAGGTCGCCGCCGTAGACGATGGTCGTGGTGTTGTTCACCGCGAAATTGAAAGCGAAGCCGGTAATCCTGGCGAATCCGCTCGGCGTCGTGGTGTCGCCCACGTTGGTTCCCGAAATCGCGGTAGACGTCTTGCTGAGCACGGCGCCCGTCGCGGCATCGAGCACGAAGAGGTGGCCGCCGCCGTCGCCCGGAGAGACGTTGTTGTGGCCGGACGTGACGAGCACCACCCACTTGCCGTCGCTCGGACGCTTGGTGATGAGGGGCTGGCCGTAGGAGTAGCCGATGTCCGGGTCGGAGATGGCGCACAGCGAGGCATCCGAGCAGATTTCCCACAGGCCCTTCGGGGTGGAGGTGTCGGTGACGTCGAGCGCGTAGAAGCCGCGCCCGCCCGCGTTCAAGCCCCCGACCACGATCGTCTTCCAGGCGCCGCCGAGGAAGACGTCCATGGTGGCGGGCGAGCCGTCCACGTAGAAGCGGTGGTTCACGTCGTAGTTGGTCGCCGCGAGCTTGAAGAGCTGGGGCATCAGCATGCGCGGCACGTAGGCCCACAGCTCGGTGCCGCCGCTGGCGGCAGCCTCGCCGCCGTTGATTGCGTGCAGCATGCCGTCGTTAGAGGCGATGAACAGCACGGGCGGCCGGCTGGCGGCCGGGCCCGACTTGAAGGAGTTGTAGTCGGGGACCACCGCGTCGCCGTAGATCAGGTTGGGCTTGCCGAGGAACGCCGGCTTGGCGTTGACGGTGTCCCCCAGAGTGTGCTCGCGGAAGCGATAGTAGTTGGTCTCATGCTGCTTCTGCCCGCGCAGGTAGTTGACCAGGTTGGTCCCGCTGTTGGCGATGGCAAGGTCCGCGGCGGACATCGGGCCGCATTGCGGCCATAGCGCCGGGTCGGTGGTGCAGTGGTTGGCGAAAAACGCCGCCTCCGTTCCGGTCAGATTGCCGTAAAGGAAATTCTTGAGCTTGGTTGATGGGTCGGACGCATCGAACGTGAAAATCGCCCGGTCATCCGAGGCCGGCAGGGACCGCGCATCCAGCAGGGGGCCGACTGACCAGGCAATGCCCGGAACCACGGCTCCGGTGACGACGTCGATCTTCTCCGCGATCACCTCCCCGTCCCATTTCACGGTGCGGTAGGTCGAGCTGTAGATGAAATTGTCGGTCGGCGTCACGTTCGGCGTGCTGGTGGCCGAGGATGCCGCGGCGCCGGTCGTGGTCTTGATCGCCGCGAGCGCGGTGGTGAGCCCGCTCTGCAGCTGGTTCGGGTCCTTGGCGCTGAAATAAATGCCGCGTCCGTTCACCGCCGCGTGCCACAAGTCGTCGAGCGCCGAGGGGGAATCCGCGACCGGCTGCGGCCAGTTGCAGGTGGCGGCGGTACCGCCTTGGGAGAACGAGCAGCCGGTCACGCCGTCCTTGATATTCTTGAAATCCCCGCTGTTGGCGGTCGCGTAATCGGACTGGTAATTCATGAGGCCGTCCAGCCCGAGCCCGAGGGTGAAGGTCTCCATGTGCTGGTGCGGTGCCGCCGTCGGCACGTTGTCCTTGGTAATGGAGAGCGGGCCCGAGCCCAAGGGGCGCAGGTCGTTCTTGTAGTAGTACATCGCCACGTCGGCGAGCGTGTCGGCGAAGCCGCCCGGGGTGCTGGTGGTCGTCGGCGCGCTGGTCGTGATGGTCGGGTTCGGGCTGACCGTGATGTTCGCCGAAGTGATCGTCGAGCCGGTGTTAACGGGCACTACCGGTGTGCCGTTCGTCACCGTCGGGCCCGAGTTCGAGAGGGGGGCGTTGCTGACGCAGCTGCTGCCCGGATTGCTGGTGCTCCAGGTCGTGCCGTTCACGCTGTATTCAATGAGGACGCTGTTAACGGTGGTGGTGTTGACCGCGGCCCCTCCGTCGTAAGAGATCGACGACAGTGTTTGCTGCTTGGTCTGCCGGATCATGGTCCCTGTGTTGGAGCTGGTGCAGACAGGCGAGCTGCAGGATACCGACTGGCCGTCGGCAAAGGTGACCGGATTGGTGCCGCCCCTCTTGCACCATATGCGCTGCACCGATGTCTGCGGCGTCTGCGTCCCTACCTGCCTTGCATCGCACGTCGTGATGTCCTGGAACGTGTTGGTGACGGTCGACGAGGTGCCGCCCGATACCCCGTCGGTGAATACCGTGGTGTCGGCCGAGATGCGGGTGCGCTGCTTGACGCGCTTGAAGTTCACGGCGCAGCCGCAATTGGTATCCGGCGTCGCGCTAAAGTTGGCCGTGGTGTTGCTGCTGCAAACGAGCTGTTCCAGTGCCAACGTCCCGGCGCCGGATTCCGTCACTGTTGACCCCGCCCCATCGAGCGTGCCGGTGGGCCGGCTCACGTAAATGGGCGCCACCGTGTCCGTCACGTTGTCCTGATTATCCATGGCAGTCGTGCCGTCCGTCTTGAGCCCGCCGGTGCCGTTCCAGTAGCCATCGGTGGTGAGCAGCGCGAAATTCTGCTGGCAGCTGTACTGGATCGGGTCGTCGGGCATGAACGAGTTGATGCCGTCGAACTTGCCGGCGTAATGGCGCCCGACGCGGGACAGCGCCGTCCGCAGCGGGGTCGAGCTGTTCGGCACCTGGGAGTAGAACTTGGTGTACCAATCCGACTTGTGCGTTACGTCGAATTTGTCGATCTTCAGGTACTTGGCGCTGCTCGCTGCGTTGATCGTGACGAAGCCGATGCGATAGCGGTCGTCCATG
>JBGQGU010000047.1:0-11388 GCA_041497655.1 Gammaproteobacteria bacterium | reverse complement strand
GTCGAGACATCAAGCAGCCCCGCCCCCGCTGCTTTTTTTTCAGTCCGTGGGCTTCCTGTCGAGCCGACGAGCAAGTTGCTGAAGAATTCGTAGTAGCACCCCCATTCTGGACGATTTAAGCCCAGATCCGCCGGGTGCATTCAGAACGTCATACAAGACCAAGAACAGATTCCGTCTAGTTGGCAGCCGTCAGTCCTCAGCCGTCAGCAGTCAGCCGTCAGCAGTCAGCGGCTGTCAGTTGGCAGCAACTGCAAACTGCAAACTGCAAACTGCAAACTGCAAACTGCAATTGAGACAGGGGAGATCGTATATGTTGCAAATCGTTAGGTTCTTTGTGCTCGTTGTGGGATTCGCCGCATTTGCATTGAGCGGGCCGTCGTTCGCGCAAGGAGCGCAGGGTTACGTGCAGGAGGTCAGCGGGAACGTAACAGCCCAGGTGGGAATCGGGCAGCCGGCAAGGGTCGAGAAAGGCCAGACCCTGGTCAACAACGCTACCATCACCACGGCCCCCCAGAGCTTTGCCGTGTTGAAGTTCGCGGATGGCACGGCGGTCGTGTTGAAAGAAAACACTTCCTTCCAGATCCAGAACTACGCCTACAACGCCAAGGCCCCGGAAAACGCCAACGCGATCTTCAGCCTATTGAAGGGCGGACTCAGGATGGTCACGGGCCTGGTGACGTCCCGGAACCGCGACGCGCTGAAAATAGCGACGCCGCTGGCGACGATCGGGATACGCGGCACGGAGTTCACAGCCGAACTGGTTAATCCCCTGTGGTTGGGGGTGCAGGTCGGTGCGATCACCGCGACCAATGCCGGAGGCACCTTGGTGGTTAGTGCAGGGCAGTTTGGGTCGGTGGTTGCAGCGGCCCAGGTGGGGTCAATTGTTGGCGCCGGACAGGTGCCGGCCGGAGTGCTTCAGATGCCAAAAGTTCCGCTGACTCCCGCCCCCACCACGGTTCCCCCCGGAGCTCCGGTTGGGGCTGGTGTTGCAGGAGGAGCGGTTGGACCGGCGGTAGCCATAGGAGCAGCGGCGGTGGCCGGGGTGGCGGCGGCGGGCGAGAACAATGCGACGGTGCAACACTAATGGGAACAGCGTGAATCGTGGTTCGACGCTGCTAGCCGTAAATCAAGACTAGAAGAGGGCGGGAAGTGTTTTCCGCCCTTTTCTTTTCCGCGAGTAGTCACGACTTGGCACCCACGCTGTTACGCCCACGGTCAGGTGGAATTCTTCCAACAATAAAGCTGTTAGTCGGCAAGGTGTGCTGAAGTCTGGCTCGCCGTTCGCTGCTCACCGGAAACCGCAAGATCCGTGCAGGTAACCACGATACGCGGCTTTTTCCTTCGGCGATTCGCTTTCGCGAGTGTTGGTCGATTCCCCTCCTGTCTGAGGAGGGGTGCCTGCGCAGCGGGCGGGGTGGTGGAAGATGGGCATTCATACATAACCACCCCGGCATTGACGTGCCACCCCGCCCGGCCCGTCGCGCTGCAGTCCTCAAGTCGCGCAGCGCTGTACTTCGTCCCTCCCTCTCAGGGGGAGGGAGCAGAGGGTGGGGGTGGTTGCGTCGGGCACTCGCCGACTCAGACGTGCGCAGGCACGCTTACTCCCACCACCCCGTCACTTCGTGACACCCCTCCTCGGGCAGGAGGGGAGTACCCCGGCTCACCCTTGACCAAGGAGGGGAGTCCACCAATCTCCCTTTCTCACCGACTAGGGGTGCTCGCGAAGCGAGCGGGGTGGTGTGAGTCGAATCACGACTCACGAATCACGACTCACGCATTTCGTCCGGCGAGGACGCTCGTTCTTCTCCTCGCCGCGCTGTGCTGGCCGTTGGCCGCATCGGCCCAGCAGGCGAGCACGACCGGGCAGACGGGGCTGATCAACATGCCCGACGCCCGCGTCGCCCCCGACGGCACGCTGCGCTTTGGCTACTTCTTTGGCGAACCGTATCCCACACTCTGGACCAGCGTGACGATGCTGCCACGGCTTGAATTGTCGGCGCGCTATACCAGGATCATGGATGTTCCCGGCTTTGCACCTCAGCCTGGCAGGGACTATGGCGACTATAAGGACAAGTCCTTCGACGGCAAGTTCGTCCTGGTCGAGGAGGGCGGCTGGCTACCGCAGTTCGCGCTCGGCGCGCAGGACGTCTTTGGCACCCAGATCTTCCAGGCTTATTACGCCGTGGCGAACAAGCGCATCGGCGATCTCGATTTCACGCTGGGCTACGGCGAAAAACGCATAGACGGCCTGTTCGGCGGCGTGCGTTACCGCCCGAAGGGACTGAAGGACTGGGCGTTGGTCGCCGAGTACGACGCCAACGACTACAGCCGCGATCCGTTCTCAGTCCAATCGGGTGTGGCCAGCATCAAGAAGGGCCCCGGAGTTGGCGTCGAGTACACCTGGGGTTGGCTCACCGGACAGGTTGCCTATACGCGCGAGAAGCCGGCGGTCATGGCCTACATGGCGGTCCCGCTATCGCAAAAGGATTTCATACCCAAGTTCGAGGAACCCCAGCCGTACACCAAGATCACCCCGCGACCCACGATGGAGCAGTGGCTCAATAGCGACGAGCACCGGGCGCGCATGGGGCAGGCGCTGGCGGAGCAGGATTTCCGCAACATCCGCATCGCCACCATCCATAACCGCGTCGAGGTCTCGCTCACCAGCTCCCGCATTTCGCGCGTGAGCCGTGCCGTGGGGCGCGCGGCGCGGACCATCCTGCTGCTGTCGCCCCTCGGCACGCGCGAGATCAAGATCACTTACACCGTGCGTGAGCTGCCGATCGTCACCTACACCTTCTTCGAGCTGGACCGGCTTCAGCGCTATTTCAATGGCATGCTGCCACGCTGGGAGCTGGAGCCTTACGTGACCATCCATTACGCGGCACCGGCAGCGCAGGAGGCCGGCGACATGGCCGACATGCTCACGGCGTTCGACGAGCACCAGCCGGGCCTTAAGGTGCTGTACCAGGACGAGGGGCACTTCATCAGCCTGAAACGCGAAGACCTGGTGCAGAACCGTGTCAACGTCCGTCCTTCCTTCGGCGTGTTTGTCAACGACCCCAGCGGCGCCTTCCGGTACGAAGTGGGCGTCCAGGCGTCCGTGGACCACAGGCTGGCCCCGGCCACTTTTTTCAGAGGCGCGGTGAACTACGACGTCTACGAGACCATAAGCGGCGTGAAACAGGGTTCGAACAGCCTGCTGCCGCACGTGCGTACCGATATCGCGGAATACAAGCGCGCGAGCCCCTTCAAACTGACGCAGTTCCTCGTCAATCAGCTCTACTTCCCCGCGGAACGGGTGTACGCACGCGCCTCCGCGGGCTATTACGAGGAGATGTTCGCCGGCGCGGGCGGGCAGGTGCTGTACCTGCCGGTCGGCGCGCGCTGGGGCGCCGACCTCGCGGTGGATTGGGTGAAGCAGCGCGATCACAATGGACTTGGATTCAGTTTTTACAATTACGATACGGTGACGGCGATCGCATCGTTCAATTACCGCTTGCCGATGGGCATCACAGCGACGGCGCGCGCCGGCCGTTTCCTTGCCAAGGACGAGGGTGGGCGTTTCGAGATCAAACGGCGCTTCGCATCGGGTTACGAGGTCGGGATGTGGTACACGGTTACCAACGGCAACGACATTACCTCGCCGGGCAGCCCTGACAAGCCATACCACGACAGGGGGATCTTCCTCGCCATGCCGCTCAACACGCTACTCACCAAGGATACGCAGGCGGTCGCCTTCATGTCGCTCGCGCCCTGGACGCGCGACGTCGGGGCGATGGTCGCCTCCCCCCTTGACCTCTACCGGCTGATGGAGAAGCCGCTGGTGCTCGACGTGCACGAGCACGACGGGCTGGTCCAGCTCGGCGACCGGGACGACGATTACCACCGAGTCCCGTAGTTGCCGCTAATACTGCGTGACTCAAAGTTGACAGTTGGCAGCCCAAACCCAGTTGGCAGCCGTCAGCCGTCAGTTGGCAGCGCTGCAAACTGCCAATACAACCACCCCGGCGTCTTACGCCACCCCTCGGTAAGGAGGGCAACTTTTCCAGCACCACCCCAGCGCTTCACGCCACCCCTCCTCGGTAAGGAGGGGAATGCTTTTTTTGTAACTCCCCTCCTGCCGGAGGAGGGGTCGCCGCGAAGCAGCGGGGGTGGTGGGAGAGCTTTAGATTCAACCACCCCGTCTGCTTCGCATCCACCCCTCCTCTTAAGACTCCGTGAATCATGAGTGGTGACTCGTGACTGGGCACAGCGTGTTTTTCCAGACGAGCAACGCGGGCAGTGTGAAAAGCGCTGCGCCGGTGCAGATGTATAAAACGATCAAGTTGTTGCGGCGCCGCTTGTCTCTCGAGTTCTTGGAGCCCACGGCGATCCGGGCAAGTCGCTTGTAGATCAACTGGTGGAGGTGCATGGCGTCCGCATGGCCGGCGCTGCCGGGTGTTATAGTCTTTCCGGGTAGTATCTAGCTAGCTAGTTCATGACGGAGGCGTCATCATGGAATCGATCGGCATCTATGAAGCCAAGTCCAAACTCTCGGAGCTTGTGGAGAAGGCCGAGGCGGGGCAGGAAGTGATCATCACTCGGCGGGGCCGGCCGGTGGTGAAACTCGTGCGCGCGAAGCGACAGAAGGGGGAAGTCGATTCCGAACGCTCGGCGTTGATTGATGAGATCATCGCTTTCAGCAAGACGTGTAAGATCGGGCGCATTAACCTGCGCAAGCTCATCGCCGAGGGCCGCGAATAATGGCCTTTGTGGTGGACACCTCCGTGCTCATTGCCTGGTTCATCAAGGACCACGCGACGGCTTACACCAACCGGCTCCGGGAGCGCACCCGTCGGGAGGCGTTGCACGCGCCAGCCGTGCTGCCATTGGAGATCGTCAATGCCGTATGGCAGCTCCAGAAGCGACGCCGGCTATCGGCGCACCAAGTGGACGAGATTATCGCCAAAGCGACGCGCCTGAAGATCAATATCCACGCCGAGCCGGTCCCAATGCAATCGCTGCTCGGCGTGTCGCGCCATCACGATCTAGCTGCCTACGACGCGTCGTTCATCGAGCTCGCGCAGCGGCTTGGGCTGCCGTTGGCCGCCAAGGATGAAGTATTGCTCGCAGCGGCACGACGCGCCGGCGTTCCCACCGCCTGATAGTGCTTAGTGCTTAGTGCTGAGTGGTGAGTCCACCCAGATGGCAACAAGAAAGTGCGGAGTGCTGAGTTCTGAGTGCTGAGTTACAAGTTGGCAGCTGTCAGTTGGCAGCTGTCAGTTGGCAGCAAGTAAGTCCTGAGTGCTTAGTCCACCCAGTTGGCAGCCGTCAGCCGCCAGCTGTCAGCCGTCAGCAACTGCAAACTGCAAACTTCTTTTCCCTCACCCGCGCGTTGACGATGGCTGCGGCGCCAAATTGACGATTGGTTGACGGTCGCCGTGAAGCTGTCTCAAGAAACAAATGAAACCACAGATGAACACGGATACACACGGATAAAGTCAACAGCACAAGAACAATGGACAGGATAGTTCTGTTGTCAGAGGTTTTTTGGGGTTGACGTTATGAATCTGTAAAAGTTGACAAAAAGTTGACGATCTGCGAGCGTTGGCGGCGTGGATGCCAAGCGCAAGATCCTCGCCTATCTGGCCCGGCGGCGCTCGGCGACCGGCGGTGAGTTGCGGTCGCACCTCGGCGTCAGCCGGCAGGCCCTCAGCGTTCACGTCCGCAGCCTGGTCGAAGCCGGGAAGGTGGTTCGGTCCGGCGCGGCCCGCGGCGCCCGGTACATGCTGCGGGGCCGGGCGCCCCCAGCCGCCGTCGTCTCGCGCGTGCTGCGCACCCGGGGTCTCGACGAGGCCCGGGTCTGGGACGAACTCGCTGCGGGTTTTAACCTGCTCCGCGCACTCAGGCCAAACACCGAGGCTATTGCCCATTACGCCTTCACCGAAATGCTAAACAACGCAATCGAGCACTCCGAGGCGGACCGCTGCTCGGTCCGCTTTCGGCTCGAGCCGGGGATGTTCTCCTTCGAAGTACGCGACCCCGGAATCGGGGTGTTTCACTCCATTGCTTCCAAGCTTCGCCTGGAGGGCGAACATGCTGCGCTCGTGGAACTCCTCAAGGGCCGCACCACCACGATGCGCGAAGCCCATACGGGCGAGGGCATCTTCTTCACCTCGCGCGTGGCGGACCGCTTCGTGCTCCGGTCCCACCGCATCCAGGTCGAATGGAGCCGGGTCAAGGACGACGTGTTCGTGTCCAATCCGCGCTTCTTGCAGGGCACCGCAGTCTCATTCGCGATCCAGCGCAGCAGCCGGCGCCTCCTCGAGGAAATCTTCTCCGAATTCGCGCCCGAGGATTACGACTTCCGGTTCCAGAAGACGAGAGTGCTCGTGAAGCTCTTGCAGCGTGACTTCGTCTCGCGCTCCGAGGCGAAGCGGCTGGTCGCCAATCTCGAGAAATTCAGCGAGATCGTGCTCGATTTCCGGGACGTCAAATCGGTGGGACAGGGTTTCGCCGACGAAGTATTTCGCGTCTTTGCCCGGCGTCATCCGGCCGTCAAGATCGCTACCGAAAACGCGAATCCCGCTGTTGACGCCATGATTCGTCACATAAGGTCGCAGTGATCCGCGAATCACGACTCACGAGGGTCAGCACAACCACCCCGTCACTCCGTGCCACCCCGCCCGGCCCGCCGCGCTGCAGTCCTCAAGTCGCGCAGCGCTGTACTTCGTCCCTCCCTCTCAGGGGGAGGGAGCAGAGGGTGGGGGTGGTTGCGTCGGGCGTTCGCCGGCTCACCCCTCACCCCCGCCCCTCCATCCCTCACCCCCGCCCCTCTCCCGAGTGGAGAGGGGAGGCTCGAGATTCCCTTCTCCTCTTGGGAGAAGGGCATGGGATGAGGGGAACGAGCGGAGAGGGGAGATTCGAGATGCGCTTCTCACTTGGACGAAGCGCATGGCATGAGGATGGAATTCCCGGCTCACCCTTGAAAAGGAGGGGAGCTTGATTTTTCCCCTCCTGCCCGAGGAGGGGTGTCACGAAGTGACGGGGTGGTGGTGAGTTATCATTCCTGCCATGAATCGCTCATTCTTCCTGGTGCTTTACATAGCACTGGCGCCCGCCGGGTGGGCATCAGAGTTGCCCATCTTCGATGCGCATATTCACTACAGCCACGACACGCGGGACGCGCTGCTGGCGAATACCGCGATCGAGATCCTGCGCAAGGCCGGCGTACAGCGCGCGGTGGTGTCGAGCTCGAACGACGACGGCACGCAGGCGCTCTACTCGGAGGCGCCGGATATCATCATTCCGGAGCTGCGTCCCTACCGCGTGCGCTCGGACATCTCGACGTGGATGCGCGACGAGTCCGTCATCCCCTATGTCGAGGAGCGGTTGAAGCGCTTCCGCTACGTCGCAATCGGCGAGTTCCACGTCTACGGGGCCGACGCGGACCTCCCCGTCGTGCGGCGCATGGTGCAGCTCGCGCGCGAGCGCAAGTTGCTCCTGCATATACACTCCGACGCGGACGCGGTGGAGCGCGTCTTCAAGCAGGATCCCGGCGCGCGCGTGCTGTGGGCGCACGCCGGCTTTGCGCCGCCCGAGCGCGTGCGTGAGATGCTGCGCCGCTACAAGAACCTCTGGTGCGACCTCTCGTGGCGCACCGACCACGCTCCGGCGGGAAAGCTCAACCCGGAATGGCGCCCGCTGTTTCTCGAGATGCCGGATCGCTTCATGGTCGGCACCGATACTCCCTCGCCGGAGCGCTGGTACTTCATCGTGGAGCACGCGCGGCTCGCGCGATCGTGGCTTTCTGAGCTGCCGCGCGACGTCGCGGAGAAAATCGCGTGGCGCAATGGCGAAGCGGTTTTCGGGCCGCTGGCAGCAACCCTTGGAAAACCGTGACATGGTGATGCGTGACAGGGTGGATCGTGACGTGGTGGGGCGTGACATGGAGCGGCGTGAGTTTCCCCTCACTCCAACCCTCTCCCCGCGAGCGGGGCGAAGGGGGATTAGATTATTCCCTCTCCCCCAACAAGTTGGGGGAGAGGGTTAGGGTGAGGGGGTCGGCTTGCCACTCGCGACTCAGGCTGTCTAGAGCGCCCAAGGCGGCGTGGCAGAGAAGAAGGGCGGGTATGTAAGGAAACTGTGGTGGGTGGTACTGGGTTCGAACCAGTGACCCCTGCCGTGTGAAGACAGTGCTCTACCGCTGAGCTAACCACCCAAAGCGAGGCGCGATTCTAGCATCCGTACCTGTCTTCTTCAAAGCTACGTCATGCGTTAATTCCTCAGAGCACGGTCAGGGGAGGCTTTCTTTAATCCCCTCTCCCCCAACTTGTTGGGGGAGAGGGTAGGGGTGAGGGGGATGGGATCACGTGCCAGAGATCTGCGAAAGCAACAAACGGACGCCGAGCGTTTGTTGTGGTCACGTCTCAGGAATTACCAACTGGCAGGCTTTAAGTTCCGTCGACAATACCCAATATCGCCTTACATTGTTGACTTCGCCTGTCTGGAAGCGGAGCTGGTCGTTGAGGTAGATGGTAGTCAACACATGTCAAATACTCAAAGTGATTACGCGCGTGACCAATTGATTAAGAGATTGGGCTTCCGCGTGATTCGCTTTTGGGATAATGATGTCTTACTCAGAACTGAAGAAGTCCTCGAAGTCATATTTCAAGAATTGAGCGCCCCCTCACCCTAACCCTCTCCCCCGCAAGCGGGGGAGAGGGGATTAGAATTGACCCCTCATTATGAGTAAGAAGATCACGGTCATTGGTGCAGGAATTGTGGGCATCGCCACGGCGAGCTACCTGCGCCGCGACGGGCACGACGTGACGGTCGTGACCGCGGATCCGCCCGGCGAGTACTGCTCGTCCGGCAATGCCGGCATGCTCAACAACGCCGGCTGCGTGCCCCAAGCCATGCCGGGCGTGGTGTGGAGGGTGCCGGGCTATCTCATCGACCCGCTGGGGCCGCTGGTGGTGCGCTGGTCCTACATGCTCAAGGCGATGCCGTGGATGCTGCGCTTCCTCGCCAATGCGAACGCGAGGCAGGCGGAGCACGCCTCGATCGCGCTCTATTCGCTGATCCGGGACACGGTGCCCGCCTACGAGGAACTGGTCAAATGGGCGGGCGCCACCGAACTCGTGCGCCGCAGCGGCTACCTGGTGGCCTACGACAGCGAGAAGAGCTATCAGGGCGACGCGCTGGCCTGGCGGCTGCGGCGCGACCGCGGCGTGAAGACGGAAGTGCTCGACGGGGCGGGCATCCGCAGGCTGATGCCGCAGCTCGGACCCGCCTACGTGCGCGGCGTGCACGTGCTCGATCAGGGCTACGTCGCAAACCCGGAGCGGCTCGTCAAGGCGCTTGCCGCGCGGTTCCAGAAGGACGGCGGCGTCATCTTGCAGCACAAGGTGCTCGACATCGAAACGGGCGAGGGGGGTGCCAAGGCGCTTGCGACCGACGCGGGGCGGCTCCCGGTGGAGACGCTCGTGGTCTGCGCCGGCGTGCACTCGGGCGAGCTGACGGCGAAGCTCGGTGAGCCGGTGCCGATCGAGGCCGAGCGCGGCTACCACGTCACCTACTCCGATCCGGGCCTGCAGTTGCCGATGCCCGTGCACGTGTCGGATGCCAAGGTGTTCGTGACGCCGATGGAGATGGGCGTGCGCGTCGCGGGGCAGGCGGAATTCGCCGGCATCTACGCCGAGCCGAACTACCAGCGCGCGGAAGTGCTGGAGACTCACATGAGGCGCATGTTCCCGCAGGTGCGCGCCACCGACGCGACGCGCTGGATGGGCCGGCGCCCCGCGATGCCCGACTCCCTGCCGGTGATCGGCGCGTCAGTGAAGCAGAAGAACGTCTATTACGCCTTCGGCCATGGGCACCTGGGGCTGTGCGGCGGCGCGCCGACGGGACGCCTCATCGCGGACCTCGTCGGCGGACGGCGGACGGCGATCGACTTGACGCCGTTCAGGGTAGACCGCTTTTAGCCACTTTATTCCCCTCCTGCCGGAGGAGGGGTCGCCGCAAAGCGGCGGGGGTGGTGGGAGGAATGGGCTTTCAACCACCCCGTCTGCTTCGCATCCACCCCTCCTTGAAAAGGAGGGGAAAGTTTTTCTACAACTCCCCTCCTGCCGGAGGGTGAGCCACCCCTCCTCGGGAAGGAGGGGAGATCCCTACGGTTTGCGCATGACGGACACGGTCTTTCCCGTCGTCGCTGATCTCAGGATTGCCTCGAACACCGCGACACCGTGCGCTTCATCGCCGCCGGCGACGGCGAGCGGGCGCTTCGCCTGGGCGGCGCGCGCGAAGTGCTCCAGCTCGGCGCGCTCGGTGCTGACCTGCGGGAAGGTGAGCACCTGCGGCTTCTGGTGGTCCCACAGGTTTTGCGGATCCATCAAGCACGCCTTCATCTGCCAGGTCGTGAGGTGCTCGACATCGCCCACTTCCACCCAGCCTTTCGATCCGAAGAGCTGCATGCGCCACGTTTCCGCGGTGGCAATAATGGTGGAAATATAGCCGGTAGCGCCACCGCGGAAACGTAACAGCATGGAAGTGGTGTCGTCCAGGCCGTAGTCGAGCACGCGCCGTGCGCTCTGCGCGTGCACCGAATCGACTCGCCCGGCGAGGTAGAGGAACGCATCCACCAAGTGCACGCCGCGACCGGTCATGCCGCCCGCCGGGCCTTCCTCGCGCGCCTGGCGCCAGTGATTGGCGGGGAGGCGATAGACGCTGGGTCCGCAGAAGTTGCCTTCCACGTGCAGCAGCTTCCCGAGCCGGCCGTCCTCCAGCATCCTGCGGATCTCCTGGAGCGCGGGCTGGAAGCGCCAGTTGTAACCGACCGCGAGCGTGACGCGGGCCTTCGCGCAGGCGCGCAGCGCCGCCGCCGCGCTTTTCGCCGTCAGTGCAAGCGGTTTCTCGGTGAAGACGTGCTTGCCCGCTTTCGCCGCAGCGACGATCTGCTCTGCGTGCCGGGTGTGCGGCGTGGCAAGCACCACGGCGTCCACCTTCGGATCGGCGAGCGCCTTCTCGTACGAATCGTAAAGTGGAATGCCCTTCTCGCGGGCGTAGGCCTCGGCTTTGGCGACGTTGCGGATCGCCCCCGCGACGAAGCGGATGACATCGCTCTTGCCCTGCACGCTGTCGACGAGGTTCTGGCCCCAGCGGCCCAGGCCAACGATCGCTGCGTTGATCATTTCATTTCCCAAAAGCGTGATTCGTGAGTCGTGATTCGTGGGTCGAGTTGGTTTGCTAACTCCCCTCCTGTCTGAGGAGGGGTGCTCGCAAGGCGAGCGGGGTGGTGGAAGATGTGGCTGAGGTACAACCACCCCGTCTGCTTCGCAGCCACCCCTCCTTGAAAAGGAGGGGAGTTTTAATTAATTCCCCTCCTGCCCGAGGAGGGGTGGGTTT
>JBGQGU010000046.1:0-11500 GCA_041497655.1 Gammaproteobacteria bacterium | reverse complement strand
GGGATGGAGTACGAAGTCCGCGATGCCCGGTGCGAGCGCGCCAACGATCTGGCTGGCGACGGCGCACCGGTCCTGCTTGTCGTCATGCCCTGAACCGTAACGGCCAGAGGCGCCGTCGAACGTCAATACCAGAAAGGAGTGGAGCCGCTCCACGGTAGCCGCATCAGCGGGTGGCGAGCGGCCGGAGAACGGATCCGCTCCAACATAGACATGGACCCGCGCCTTGTTCCACCCCGCCGCAGCCGCACCGGGGTCGAGCGTCTCGATCCGGATCTCCTGGGGATAAAAGGAAGGATAGAAAGGCGACTCGTGGCCGGCTTGTGCCGCCTGCAGAGCGGCAGCAGAAAGGACACCGCCGAGGAGAGCCGCTCTCCATCCGCGCGCCGGCATGCGAATGCCACGATTCATACGGGTGAATCTCGAAAAAATCGGGCGGGTGCGATGGGCACCCGCCCGATCATGCTGCCTGGTTCACGAGGGCCGGCCTACGCCTTGGCGGTCGGCCAAGTCTGGTCAATCCAGGTGTAGGTCGAGGTCGGCTCGCCTTTGGGCCATCCGGGAGGCGCCGTGATGTTCCGGATTGGGATGGTAATGATGCGGGCCGGGTCAAGAATCGGGAATGGATATTCCGGCACGTTCTTGGTGAACCCGGTAATCGCATCCTTGTATCCCTGGTGATTGTCGGGACGAATGTAGGTATAGCCGCCGGGGCCCGCCAACATCATGCCCTCGAGCTGGCTGATGATCGCGTCATCGGACGGCCACCCGCCGGCAAGCTTGTTGGCCTTCTCGATGGCCGTCTTCAGCATGTAGGTGGCGGTATATGCGCCCTCGCCCTGGAAGTTGGGATACTCTTTCCAGCGCGCGTGGTACTTCTCGACAAAGGTCTTGTTGGGCGGCCACCGGTTGGCGGGCGGCCAGGTGAAATGGTAGTTCGAGTGCACGCCGCCGATGACACCCTCTGGATGATCCTTGCCGAGGGCGTGGGGCGCGACGCCGAGGGCGAGGGTGGTCGCGACCTTCATCCTGTCGAACAGCCCGTGCTGCAGCGCCTGCTTGTACAGGGCCACGTAGTCCCCGCCCCACACCGACGAGAAGAGCAGGTCGGGTTTGGCGCTCAGGGCCTTGGTGATATGTGAGGTGAAGTCGGTCGTTCCGAGCTTCGGCCACCCTTCGGAGACGACCTCTGTGTGGGGCAACATCTTCTTCATGATAATACCAAAGTGGTCGAAGGCATTGCGGCCGTATGAGTAGTCGGGATGGATGTGGGCGATCCGCCTCACCTCCGGCCACGTCTGGACGGCAGCGAGCGCACATGCCGCACCGTCAGCCGACTGGATGTTGGTGATGCGGAAAATGTAGTGTGGATTCGGAACGGCCTTGTCGAACAGGAAATCGGTGCAGCCGTCCACGAAGATCGTGAGGACCTTGAGTTCCTCAGCGACCGGGCCCAGGGCCGGCGTGTTGCCGCTCGACGTGATGCCGCAGAAAAAGTCGATTTTCTCCTGCAGCTTCATCCGGCGCAGTTCCTTGACGTTCGAGTCGGTGCCGGCGGCCTCGTCCGCTTTGATGATGTCGATCTTGCGCCTGCCGAGAAACCCGCCGGCAGCATTGATTTCCTCGGCCGCCAGGACCTGGCCTTTGTACATTCCTTCGCCGAGAATCGCCGCCGGGCCCGTGAAGAAGGTCATATGACCGATCTTGAAGGGCGTGGACGGAATAGTGCCTTTCGGCTTGTCCTGGGCCTGGGCCATCCCGATAACGGGAATTGAACTCGCCGCTGCGCCAAATGCCACCCCGGCTCCGACCCCGAGACTGCGCAGGAATTCTCTACGATCAACTTTTTCAGCCATAAACACCTCCTCCAGAATTTGCGACCTACGATGGACGACACAGGCAAGCCGATAACCGCCACCTGCAACGAGAGTAATATTACGTCTAATGAGCGCTGCGGAGTAGTGGCGTAGCTGCAACTGCAGCGTATCACACTGGTGCAACGTGATGCTCGAGAATTGGGGTTCGAGGAGCATGCTGCCCGGGCACGTTCACATGCCGGAACAGTCTGATTTTCAAGGTGTAGCAGTGTCTGCCGCCCGCGAGCCGGAGTGGCGCGCCGGCTCGGTCTGGCGGGGGACCACGCTAATCTGGCGCGGAATCGCCGCGGGCTTGCGTGCTCGATGGGGGGTGTTTCTCGCGGTAGCGAGTGGTGTTTTCGCACTCGAGATCCTGCTGCCGCCCGCGGTGCTGTCCGTAGCGCGCAAGCCGGTAGACTACTTCACCTTCAACCCCTGGCTGCCTGAGCTGCCACGATTCCTGTCCGCGAGCGATGTCACCTGGCACCGGAAGGTCGAATTCCTTCCGAACCTCGCATTGTTCTGGTTCAGCGCGGACAGTCCGTTCGGCGGCACGGACTGGGGATTCGCGGTCACGGTCAGTGATCTCGCGCGCTTCGTGCTCATGGCGTTCCTTTTCGCAGCGTACTTCGCGCTCCTCGCCCACCGCCGGGAACGGACCCGCACCGCCCGCTGGGATCCGGGCCTTGGCCGGCAGGGCGGCGTGCTCGGGGTCGTCGCAAGCGTGCTCGGCTTCTCGACCGGCGGCTGCACAGTGGTGGGCTGCGGGGCTCCGGTGATACCGGTCGTGGGCCTTGCATTTGTCGGTCTTTCCAGCGGGACCCTCGCCGTGCTGGCGGGAATGTCGCGAGTGGCGACCACTTTCGTGCTCATCGCGGTTGCGCTGGGGGTGGTCTACCTGGCCTGGTGGGTCGGCAAGAACGCGATCGCCGAGCGCTGAACCGGCGCTTCCGCAACGGAAGTGGTCGATCACACCGCAGCGGTGTCAGCGCCGGTTGATCCGATGGCTACAGGCGATGCGCTCGGCAGCGGTTTCAATCTACTTTACACGCATGTCGCTGTTCTTCACAAAAATTTTCCGGGTATAGTGTGGTCGATGAAAAGATTGGCAGTCCCGAAAATTCCATTTCTCTATGCTGAAATCGATACCCCCGGAAATTTTTAAGGCTTACGATATCCGCGGCATCGTCGGCAGGACGCTCACTGTCCCGTTCGTCGAGCTGATCGGCCAGGCGATCGGATCGGAGGCGCGCGACCGCGGCCGGTCCGCCGTCGTCATCGGGCGCGACGGGCGCCACTCCGGGCCGGAGCTGTCCGCCGCCCTTGCCGCGGGCCTGCGAGAAAGCGGCGCGGACGTGATCGACGTCGGTCAGGTCGCTACTCCCATGCTTTATTTCGCCGCACATCATCTCGGCACGCAATCCGGCGTGATGGTGACCGGCTCGCACAACCCTCCGGAGTACAACGGGCTCAAGGTCGTCGTGGACGGGGAAACGCTCGCGGGCGCAGCCATCCAGGGATTGAGGATCCGCATCGAGCAGGGAAAGCTCGCGCGCGGCGCGGGCACGCTCCGCACGCAGAGCATCCGCGAGGATTATCTCCGGCGCATCGTCTCCGACATCAAGCTCGCGCGGCCGATGAAGCTGGTGGTGGACTGCGGCAACGGTGTTGCGGGCGCCACCGCGCCCGAGCTCTACCGCCGCCTCGGCTGCGAGGTCACCGAGCTCTTTTGCGAGGTGGACGGCAGCTTTCCTAACCACCACCCGGACCCGTCGCGGCCGGAAAACCTCGCCGACGTGCAGCGCGCGCTCGCGCAGGGCAAGGGCGAGCTCGGCCTCGCCTTCGACGGCGATGGCGACCGGCTGGGAGTGGTCACGAAAAGCGGGCGTATCATCTACCCCGACCGGCAGCTGATGCTGTTCGCCGCCGACGTGCTCAAGCGCAACCCGGGCGCCGAGGTGATCTTCGACGTCAAGTCCACGCGGCATCTCTTCCAGTGGATCCGGAAACACGGCGGCAGGCCGGTGATGTGGAAAACCGGACATTCCTTCATCAAGCAGAAATTGATGGAAACCGGCGCGCCGCTCGCCGGCGAGATGAGCGGGCACGTCTTCTTCAAGGACCGCTGGTACGGGTTCGATGACGCGCTCTACGCGGGCGCGCGGCTGCTGGAAATCCTGTCACGCAGCCGCGACCCGGGCGCCGTGCTCGAAGCGCTGCCCGACGCGGTGAGCACCCCCGAGCTGCACCTCAAGCTCGCCGAGGGCGAGAACTACGCGCTGATGGAGAAGCTGAAGGCGACGGCGCGCTTTGCGGCGGCGCGCGAGGTGATCACGATCGACGGGCTGCGCGTGGAGTATGCCGACGGCTTCGGGCTGGCGCGGCCTTCCAACACCACGCCGGTCATCGTGCTGCGCTTCGAAGCAGACGATGCAGCTGCCCTGAAGCGCATCCAGGAAGATTTCCGCCGGGCGCTGGTCGCAGTCAAACCCGGCGCACACCTTCCTTTCTAGTCAACGGTAATCCTGCCGGCCGCGTTGTCCACCATCACGGGCGCATCCAGGTACTGGATCTCCGGCTGGGCGCCGTACTTGCCGGCAACGAAGCTCTTCCACTCCGGCGTATAGAACTGCTCGGCCCTCGCCTTTGATTCCCACACGTAGATGCCACCGGCGCGCAGGCCGTCTTCGCTGACGAAATAATTCTTGCGCAGCAGGCCCGGCAGGTTGAGGTACTTTGGCGCCGTGCTCTGGAATACAGCCTTCATCTGTGACAGCTTCCCGGGCTGCGGCAGGCGGAACGTGACGATGGCGACGACCATGGCTGCAAATCTCCTGGAGGAAATTCCCGGCGCTGTTCAAAGGCGCTCGCGCACCCAGCCTGCAACAGATGCCAGGGCGCGAGGGAGCTTGGAGGGATCGTTGCCCCCCGCCTGGGCCATGTCCGCCCTGCCGCCGCCCTTTCCCCCCACCTGCTGCGCAACGAAATTGACCAGGTCGCCGGCCTTGAGCTTCGAGGTCAGGTCAGGGGTGACACCCGCAATCAGGGACACCTTTCCCTGATCGGCGGCGGCAAGGACGATCACCGCCGACTTGAGCTTGTCCTTGAGCTTGTCCATCGCTTCGCGCAGAGCCCGGGCATCCGCCCCGTCCAGCGTGGCCGCCAGCAGCTTGACGCCCTTCACCTCCACCACCTGGTCGGCCAGCTCGTCGCCCTGGGACGAGGCGAGCTTCGATTTCAGCCGTGCCACTTCTTTTTCAAGCGCTTTTCTCTCCTCGCGCTCCGATGCGAGCTTCTTTTTCAGCGCGTCACCGGTTGCTTGATAGAAACCTTCGATGAAATGTCGTTCATTCTCCATTTCCTGAACGTACGCGAGCGCGCCCTCGCCGGTCGTTGCCTCGATGCGGCGCACTCCGGCGGCGATGCCGCCTTCGGAAATCACCTTGAAGAAACCGATATCGCCGGTGCGCGGGACGTGCGTGCCGCCGCACAGTTCTCGCGAGGAACCGATTTCGAGCACGCGCACTTCGTCCCCGTACTTGTCGCCGAAGAAGGCGAGCGCGCCGGCCCTGAGCGCCGCGTCGTGCTTCATGATGCGCGCGCTCGTCGCGGAGTTGGCGAGGACCTCGGCATTGACAATCGCCTCCACCCTCCGGATCTGCTCGTCCGTCATCGGCTCGTTGTGCGAGAAGTCGAAGCGAGTGCGCTCGGCGTCCACCAGCGAGCCCTTCTGCTGCACGTGGGTGCCGAGCACCTCGCGCAGCGCCTTGTGCATGAGATGGGTCGCCGAGTGATTGCGCATGGTGCGCGCGCGGCGCATCGCATCCACCCCCGCCATTACCCTGTCGCCCACGCGCAGCCGGCCGGTCGTGAGCACGCCCTTGTGCCCGAAGACCGCGGGCTGAATCTTCTGGGTGTCCTCGACCGCAAAGGTGCCGGATTTTCCGGCGAGCTCGCCGCTGTCGCCGACCTGCCCACCCGCTTCCGCATAGAACGGGGTGCGATCGAGCACGACGATCGCCGCTTCGCCGCCGCCGATCTCCTGCGCCTGCACCCCCTCCCGGCTGTAGAGCGCGACGACCTTCGCCTCCAGCGCGAGCGTGTCGTAGCCGTGAAATTCGGTGGCGGCGCCGCTGTATTCGACAGCCGCTGCCGCCGTGAATTTCGAGGCGGCGCGGGCCCGGTCGCGTTGCCGCTCCATCGCGGCCTCGAAGCCGGCGTAGTCCACGCGCACCCCGCGCTCGCGCGCGATGTCGGCCGTGAGGTCCACCGGGAAGCCGAACGTGTCGTAGAGCTGGAACACGGTCTCGCCGTCGAGCATCCGGTCCTCGCGTGTGAGCGCGCCCTCCAGCACCCTCATGCCGTTTTCGAGCGTCTCGGCAAAGCGCTCTTCCTCCTGCTTCAGCACCTGGGCGACGCGCGCCTTCGCAGACTGCAGTTCGGGATAAGCACTGCCCATCGTGCGCGCGAGATCGTCCACCACCCGGTGGAAGAACGGCTGCGTCTGTCCCAGCCGGTAGCCGTGGCGGATCGCGCGGCGGATGATGCGCCGGAGCACGTAGCCGCGGCCCTCGTTCGACGGGATCACGCCGTCCACGATTAGGAAGGAGGTGGCGCGGACGTGGTCCGCGATCACCTTGAGCGAGTTGCTGGAGAGATCTTTCGCTCCGGTCTCCCGCGCCGCCGCCTTGATGAGGTCCTGGAACAGGTCTATCTGGTAGTTGTCGTGCACGCCCTGCAGCACCGCCGCGATGCGCTCGAGCCCCATGCCGGTGTCCACCGACGGCTTGGGCAGCGGATGCATGACGCCTTTGTCATCGCGGTTGAACTGCATGAAGACCAGGTTCCAGATCTCGACGTAGCGATCGGATTCGGCGTCCTTCGATCCCGGCGGCCCGCCGGGTATGCCCGGCCCATGGTCCCAGAAGATCTCGGTGCACGGCCCGCACGGGCCGGTGTCGGCCATCTGCCAGAAATTGTCGCTCTGGTACTTGGGCGCGCCGGGCTTGTCGCCGATGCGCACGCAGCGCGACTTCGGCACACCGATGTCTTTCGTCCAGATGCCGTAGGCCTCGTCGTCCTCATGGTAGACGGTCGTCCACATGCGATCCGGGGGCAGCTGGTAGACCTTCGTCAGCAGCTCCCACGCGAAGCGGATCGCGTCGCGCTTGAAGTAGTCGCCGAAACTGAAGTTGCCCAGCATCTCGAAGAAGGTGTGATGGCGCGCGGTGTAACCGACGTTCTCGAGGTCGTTATGCTTGCCGCCGGCGCGCACGCAGCGCTGTGCGGTGGTCGCGCGCGCGTAGGAGCGCTTGTCCTGCCCGAGGAACACGTCCTTGAACTGCACCATGCCGGAATTGGTGAAGAGCAGCGTCGGGTCGTTCGCCGGCACGAGCGGGCTCGAGGCGACGACCGTATGGCCCTTGCCGGCGAAATACTCGAGAAACTTGCTGCGGATTTCGTTGCTTTTCATGTCTTGAGCTGTCAGCGCACAGCTTTCAGCGTTCAGCTAAGGCCGTTCCCGTATCAAGCTGACGGCTGATAGCTGGTAGCTGATGGCTGAATCTATCGCAAGCGCTCAGTTTCTTCCACACGCACGTCGAGCGACCATCTGGCGCCCCGGACTACCGTGCTCCTCACGATGCCCCTCAGCGCGACCTCGGAATCCTGAGCGGGCAGCTGTCCTTGGGTCACCACCATGATCTCGCCAGTCTCGTCCCGCAGCATGTAGGCCTGCGAACGAGGCGGATCGATGGCTTTCCCGACCGTGCCCTGGAGCCTCACTTCCTTGCCCACGAAACCCTCCGGAGCAGCCATGATCTCTCTCACCCGCGTGTAACCCGACGCGCAACCGGCGAGCACCAACACACCTGCGAGCGCCAGCGCAACTGCAATTCTCCCCGAAGAGCGTGTCTCAAAAGTACCCCCTCGCCCCGCGTGAGCGGGGAGAGGGTTGGGGTGAGGGGTAACCAAATGGCTGTTCATCATTGGAAACGACAAGTCATCTCTGCATCCCCCTCACCCTGCGCCCGCGGAGGGCGGAGCAGGATTTCCGCGCCCCTGGCGTGGATGCGACCCCGGAGCGGGATGCAGCGCCGCAATTGATCGCGTGCTTACGTGCGCCTCCACGGTCGCATCCCCATAAATGGGGCCCCTGCTCAACGTTTCGGCGCACCTCTCCCCCGACTGGGGGAGAGGGGATTGTTGAGATGGCATGCCTTCATCCTTTTGCCTTCCGACTTAGTCTTCCTCCACGCCCTTGAGTACCTTCAAGATGACTTCGAGATCGAAGCCGCGGCCCTGCAGGAAGCGCACCTGGCGCGCGCGGTCCGCGGGGCCGCGCGGCTGCCTGCCGCCGAACTTCCTGCGCCATACCTCGCGCGCCGCTTCGATCTCGCCGGCCTTGAGCCCGGCCAGCGCGGCCGAAACTGCTTCCTCGGATACCCCTTTCTCGCGCAGATCGCGCTCGATCCGCCGCGCCCCAAAACGGGAGCGGCGGGCATGCACCAGTTGCTCCACGACGCGGTGCTCGGACAACCAGCCGCGCCGCTCAAAATCGTCTAGCAGGCGCTCGACTTCGGCCGGGTCCCCGGCGTGGATGGACAGCTTGCGCGCCAGCTCGGCGCGCGAATGCTCCCGCCGCGCGAGCAGTTTCAGCGCCCGCTCCCGCAAGCTGCCTTTCATCCGAAGAGCGTGAATCGTGATTCGTGAGTCGTGATTCGACCACTATTTCTTCCTCCCCCAACCCGGGGAGAGAGTTGAATGAGGCAGCTTCGACTCACCAATCACGAATCACGAATCACGGCCTTTCTAGTGGGCGGCTTTCCGCGCCTCCACCTTCGACTCGGTCCTGAGTTCCGCCTTGGGCTGCGCGGCAGCGGGTTGAGCCACAGCCGCCCCCGCCGCGGCGCGGATTTTAGCCTCGATCTCCTGCGCGATCTTGGGATTTTGCTTGAGGAATTCGCGGGCGTTGTCCTTGCCCTGCCCGATGCGCTCCTTGCCGTAGTTGTACCAGGCACCGGTCTTCTCGAGGATGCGATGGACGGTCCCGAGCTCGACGATCTCGCCCTCGCGCGAGATGCCTTCGCCATAGAGGATGTCGAACTCGGCCTGGCGGAACGGCGGCGCGACCTTGTTCTTCACCACCTTCGCGCGCGTCTCGGAGCCGATCACTTCCTCGCCTTTCTTGATCGCGCCGATGCGCCGGATGTCGATGCGCACCGAGGCGTAGAACTTGAGCGCGTTGCCGCCGCTGGTGGTTTCCGGGTTGCCGAACATGATGCCGATCTTCATGCGGATCTGATTGATGAAGATCACCAGGGTGTTGGAGCGCTTGATGTTGGCGGTGAGCTTGCGCAGTGCCTGGCTCATGAGCCGCGCCTGCAGGCCCATCTGCGGCTCGCCCATCTCGCCCTCGATCTCGGCCTTGGGCACCAGCGCCGCCACCGAGTCGATCACCACCACGTCGACCGAACTCGAGCGTACCAGCATGTCGGCGATCTCGAGCGCCTGTTCGCCATTGTCGGGCTGGGAAATGAGCAGCTGTTCGACGTCGACCCCGAGCTTGCCGGCGTACTGCGGGTCGAGCGCGTGCTCGGCGTCGATGAAGGCGGCGGTGCCGCCCAGCTTCTGCATCTGGGCGATGACCGACAGCGCCAGCGTGGTCTTGCCCGAGGATTCCGGGCCGTAGATCTCACATACCCGCCCGCGCGGAAGCCCCCCGATGCCGAGCGCGAGGTCGAGGCCCAGCGAGCCGGTGGATACGACCTGGATGTCCTTCGAAATGTCGGACTCGCCGAGGCGCATGATCGAGCCCTTGCCGAACTGCTTTTCGATCTGCGACAGCGCCGCGGCCAGTGCCTTGGCCTTGTTGTCATCCATGTGCTATTCCCCTCTCGTTTGTCGCCGCCTATTTTAAACCAATCGCATCGCCCGACAGGGGAATAACGCGCGACGTGAAATCCGAGTTGACGAAGAGCCACCAAATCCACGCGTGAACTTTAGTAGCCGTGATCAAGAAAGACGGGCATGACGTCACGGTCAATGACGGTAGCGCCGGCAACACCGCCCAACGGGTCAGGGAGCACGGGGGAAAGAGCGTTCGCACGTCCGGAGAGGCGAGGCGGAATTCCGACTGGGTATCGTGCTGTCCGGAAATCGGCGGTGACATGCGCTCGATCGACAGTGGCGACAAGGGGAGGCCGCTCAAAGAAGCGCTCTCACTGGTAGCCTGTTGATTTTAGGCGTCCGTAGAGGCTGATTGCGGTAAAAATCCTCTTGGCACGGGTCTTGCGAAAAGAGATCTCGGGGGAGAGTCCGACAAGCTCCTAGACCACGGAATGGAGCCCGCCGCCGCGCTGGCCCCGTCCGGAGGGTTACGCTACGGGCGTCCCTCCGTAACATTCTGATTCGATTTGGCTAACACAGCCGCTTGGAAATAGGCGCATGGACCTCACGTGGATCGGTGGCAGCAAGGTTGATCGCCCCCTGGCCGATGCCAGGCAAGCGCGTGATCTCGTGAGCACGCTGCAGCCCGGCGATCCGGCCACGGCGCTGCGACAGATCACCGAGTGGCTCGCGTCGCTCAACCAGACCGAGGGCGTCAAGACCAGCCGGCGTTTCGAGACCGTCGACCTGCTCGACGGCGCCGCGAACGTTCCCCAGGTGAAGCTTTCCCAGGACTACCTTTCCACCCCGCGCCAGCAGAAGTACCACGAGAACCGGCTGTGGAACGCGGCCTACGGCTACTGGAAGGAACTCGGTGACGCCTACAACGTGTGCCTCAGGGATTATGAAAGCGGATCCAGCGGCAACACGGCGATCAGGAGGAGCCTGCCGGTGATTGTGGCGCGCACGCTGCGCGCGTTGACGCTGCAATTGAAATGGGGGCTGCTCCGTTACGGCCCGGTCGAGCGGCGCATCTGGTCGGAGATTTCGCGCCTCTACCTGCTTGCGGAGCAGGCAGGCATGGCCGACAGCGAGATCGCGATCTACCCGGATGAGCACGAGCTGACCACACCGCAGCGCGAATTCCTCAAGGCCCTGGTGCTGGCTGCTTCGTCGCCGGACGGACTGCTGCCGATGCGCCTCGACATCGCGGAGCGGGCGGTTGCGCACTTTGCGGGCGCCTTCCGCCTTTCGATCCGTCCCGAGGGCTGCACCCATTGTTTCGATCTGGCGCATTCCAAACCTCCCGTGCGACTGCTTAAGGGCCCGAATCCGTCGGAGACGCTGCGCTTTTTCGCCGCCGGCGAAGGGCTGGCGGAGCTCGGCCGGCTGACGGCCCGGATATCGCAAAGCGGCGTCATCCCGGCAGAGGTCAACCTTGGCGGCAGCCACGAAAAAGACCTCGTGACCGGGGTCCTGAATTACCTTGCCCACACCTGGTCGGACCGGCCGCAGACGCGCGGCGAGGAGCGACGCCAGACCGCTGGCCAGATCACGGTGGTGCCGGGACTGAACGAGATGCTCGGCACGTTCGAGCCGCCCCTCGACGACGATCTCGATTTTTCCTGTCAAGCGTCCGCCGAGAAATGGATCGTGTATGACGTGAGCGACTACAGCTATGGGGCGATCATTCCGGCCAGGAAGGGCAGCTGGATCAGGATCGGCGCGCTGATCGGCGTGAAGAACGAGACCTCTGAATG
>JBGQGU010000045.1:0-11576 GCA_041497655.1 Gammaproteobacteria bacterium | reverse complement strand
TAGTTCAAACCCTTTCCCTTGGCCATCCGGATCAGGTCCTGCAGGCTGCGGGCGGGATTCGATGCGTGCACGGCGAAGAGGCCTGGTGTCGACCCGGTCAACGCGACGGGAACGAAGTCCCTGGAAATATCGTACCCGGGGTTCTTGTAAAGGCTGGCGTTGATGGAGATCGCCGCGGTGCTGACCAGCAGCGTGTAGCCGTCGGCGGGCGCGCCCGCGACGAGCCGCGCGGCAATGTTGCCGCCGGCGCCGCCGCGGTTGTCGATCACGACCGGCTGTCCCAGCCGCTCGGAGAGCCTCTGCCCGACGAGCCGCGCAACCCCGTCGGCAAAGCCGCCGACGGCGAACGCGACGACCACCCGCACCGGCTTCGTCGGATAAGCCTGGCCGTGAACGGCCAGGCTAAATGAGGCAACGACACAAGCAAACACGCTGCAGGCAAGCATCGTTCTCATTTTCTCCTCCTCTTTGCGACGGCATACTTTGCGGTTGAAGCCATTCGGTTTGGCATTATCTTCGGCTGCGCTTCATCAGTCAGGCATCGTCCACCGTCGACGCCCTACGCGAGCCTGCCGATTGTCGCACTTCCACTCAGAATCCGAGCTCGCCCAGCGCCTGCACGAGCTTTGCCTTCTGCTTAATATCGGTCATCGGATAGGTTTCCAGCCAACCGCGGCTGGAAAAACCGGGCTGCAGCGCGCGGATCTCCTCCGCTTCCCAAGCTGCCGCCGCTTTGTTGCCAGTCGTTACGTGCAACGCCGCCATGTAGACATGCACCTCGAGGCTTACAAGGTTGCGTGACAGCGCGTGCTCCAGATTGACCCGCGCCTGTTCCAGATCGCCGAGAAACAGATAGGCCCGTCCGAGCACCAGAAAGTAGAGATAGCCCGCCTGGGGATTGAGGCGCATTGCGGTACGCAACAAGGGCACGGTATCCGCCGGACGCCCAACGTGCGTGTTGACGCTGCCCATCAGCGCATAGCCATCAGCAAACGATGGATAGAGTCGCACAGCGGTCTCCAAGTACTGCAACGCCCGCTCGTGCTGGCGCCGCTGCGAATGCACGTAGGCCAGCACCCAGTAAGTCTCCGGAATGTCCGGGTTGATCTGGAGTGCAGTCCCAGCCATCTCGAATGCGCGGTCGAGGGTGGCGGCGCCGTCTCCGGTCCACTGATTGCGATAGTCCGCGGCGTAAGTCAGTGCGAGCCCTGCATAAGCACGAGCAAAGGCTGCGTCCAGCGCGATGGCGCGCCGGAACATTTCGCGAGCGATCTCGTTCTCCGCTCTTTGCCGGACGAGCAGCGCCGACTGCCCGCGCTGGAAGTATTCGTAGGCTTCCAGATTGCGGGTATGGCGCTTCGCAACACGCCGCATTTCGGCCTCGCTTACCTTCGCAGGCAGCATATGGAGAATCTTCGGCCCGAGCTCTTCCTGGATCGCGAAGAGGCCGCCCAGCGCGCGCTCGAAACGCTCCGACCACAACTGCTTTCCCGTCTCCGCGTCCGTGAGATGGACACGCAGCCGCAGGCGCTCGTCGACGCGCTGGACGGACCCCGACACGAGATAGTGGATCGGCGGACCGTCGGTCGGCGCCGCGCCGCCCGCATGGCCGCCCATGGGTGCAACGCTGATGACCCAGAGCCCGAACACCTTCGACAGGTCGGTCACGAGGTCCTCTGTGATGGCCCGAGCCAGCAGCACCTCCTGTGGGTCGTTGCCCAGTGCTTCGAACGGCTTGATGGCAACGGTCGGTTGCGCTGTGCGGACCGCTTCGATGCTTGCCATCGGTGGCTGACCCGGCGGGACGCGGATTACACGCTCGCCCTTGATCCACCAGACCCCGGGTGCAGCGAACAGCAGTACGACTATGCCCGCTCCCGCTATCCATGAGACGCGCCGTTTGCGTTCGGCAAGCAAGGATCCCGAATCCTGCTGAAGCGGCGCGGGGTCGATCCCCTCCGAATGAGCCGCCGGGGCGATGAGACGGTAGCCCCCCTTCGAGATCGTCTGGATGTAGGCCGGGTTCTCCGGCGTGTCCCCCAGCGCCTTGCGCAGCTTGGTGACCACCTGGGTGAGGGAATCGTCGCCCACTACCACGCCGGGCCAAACGGCCGCCAGCAGGGCTTCGCGGCTCGCGACCTGTCCCGGCCGGTCCGCGAGGTAGACGAGAACCCCCATGGCTTTGGGCTCGAGCTTTACGGTCTTGCCCGCGGTCGAGATTTGATGCAGCGCGGGCTCGACCGTCCAGTCGCCGACCCGTAGCCTTTCCTTGCTCGACACGAGAAGAGATTCAGCGCCAACGGGCATTATTCGGCCTCAAGAAGACCCCATTCCAACGTGCTGAATTATGCGGTGTTTCTGATCCTTCGCCAAAGGTTAGTCGTTTCTTCGGTACTTTTTGCGCGAGGCCGCGTTCAATAGCCGCTAACGCCGGGCGGTCCGGCCAAAAGGAGTCCCGATGAAGCCATTAGCAGCGTTGGTTGTTTTCGCGATGATCTTATTGCCGAGCGGTTGCGCCACCACTCCGGGGGAAAGGGGACCGGGCAGCGCGACGCTGGATTTCGCCCTCATCGGCGACATGCCCTACGACGGCCGACAGGAGAAGGAATACTCCAGCCTGATGAAGGATATCGACGCGACAGATCTCGCATTCGTAGTCCATAACGGCGATTTCTGGTGGGACGGCGCCGCCTGGACCGAGAAAGCCGGGGGCCTGCCGCCCTGCGGCGACGCGACCTTCCAGGACCGTCTGGAGCGCGCCCAGCGTTCCCGGCACCCCTTCATCTATGTCGCCGGAGACAACGAATGGGCCGACTGTCACCGGGCCAAGCCGCGTACTTACGACCCCTTCGAGCGGCTGGCGAAACTGCGACAGTTGTTCTTCCAGGGCGATGACAGCCTTGGCCAGCGCCGCATGAAGCTGACCCGGCAAAGCGAGACCAGCCGATACGCCGCCTACCGGGAGAACGCACGCTGGACGTTCGGGAACGTCGCGTTTGTCACGCTCCATATCATCGGCAGCAACAACAACCTGGGTCGCACTGCGCAAATGGACGCCGAGTACGAAGAGCGCGACGCCGCCAACATCGCCTGGATGCGCGAAGCGTTCGATCTGGCGACGCGCAACGGCAGCAGAGCGGTGATGATCATCGCGCAGGCGGACCCGTACTTTCAGACCACCTGGACCCCCAACTGGCAGGAAAGGTACGCTCTCTGGTCGCTCGCCATGAAGCCGCCGGCCAGCCGGAGAAAGACCGGCTACGATTCCTTCCTCGCCGCGCTGGAAAAGGAAACGCTCGCGTTCGGCAAGCCGGTCGTTTATGTCCATGGCGACACGCACATCTTCCGCATCGACAAGCCGCTCGTCGGCGCGAAGAGCCAGCGGATTATCGAGAACTTCACGCGAGTCGCGACGTTCGGCCATCCCGACACTCATTGGATACGCGCGACCATCGACCCGAACGATCCGAACGTCTTTCGATTCAGGCAGGAAATCGTGAAGGAGAACCGGGTAGCTCATTAGCCGACGCGCCGTCCGCTGCCGAATCCCGAGTAAACATCGCCATAAATCCCCGCTGGACGATGAGAGGTCCAGCGGACGTGGCAATTGCATGGTGCGCGATGAGCTGGCGGCGAAATAGGACCTATATAGGTTAATGATCGGCGCGATTCGCGCCTCCTGCCGCCGCGCTAGCCGCCGGCGGCGGCCTTGATCCCGGCCGCCTTCACCAGTTTGCTGAACTTCGCCAACTCGCTCTTCAGATAGGCGTGGAACTGCTCGGGCGTGCTGGCGATGATCTCGGCGCCGACTTCCGCATGCCGCTTCTGGATGTCCGGCATCTTCAGGATCTCGACAAACTCCTTGTTCAACCGCGAAATGATCGCCGGGGGAGTCCCTGCCGGCGCGGCCACCGCCGACCACGACGAATTCTCGTAGCCCTTCAGTCCCGCCTCGTCCAGCGTCGGCAGGTCAGGCAGCGCCGGCGAGCGCTTCGCTCCGGTGGTCGCCAGCGCGCGTACCCTGCCTGTCTTCACGAACGGCGTGGTGGAAATCAGATTGTTGAACAGCACCTGGATATTCCCCGCGATGAGGTCGGTCAGCGAGGGCGCCGAGCTCTTGTACGGGATGTGGGTCATCTTGGTCCCCGTCATCAGGTTGAACAGCTCGCCGCAGATGTGCCCGAAGCCGCCCACACCCGAAGAGCCGTAATTCAGCTCGCCCGGCCGCTTCTTCGCGAGCGCGATCAACTCCTTGACGTTCTTCACCGGCACCGATGGATGCACGATGAGCGCGCCGGGGGAGGTGGAGACTTGGGTAACCGGCGCGAAATCCTTGATGACGTCAAAAGGCAGCTGGTAAAGATAGGGATTGACCGCCCACGTTCCAACGGTGGCGATCACGATGGTGTAGCCGTCGGGCGGCGATTTTGCCGTCAGCTCCATGCCGATGTTGCCGCCGGCGCCGCCGCGGTTGTCAATGATGACTTGCTGGCCGAGGCGCTGGCCGAGCTTCTCGCCGAGCATGCGGCCCTGGATGTCGGTCGGCCCGCCGGGCACGAACGGCACCACCAAGCGCACCGGCTTCGCGGGATAGGTTTGACCGTGGACGGACAGGCTCAGGCTAAAAAGGGCAAGGACAACTGTGCTTCGGACAAGCGCGATACTCATCTTCCTCCTCCTCTTTTTGCCCCCGTCCTCTTCACGCAGCAGTGGCGCGCAGGATCGCGGTAGCTCAAGGAAACGATATCCACCACCCCGTCGCTCTGTGCAACCGGGCACATGGGTAACACTGTATTCCGGGCACATGGGTAACACTTTTTGGTCAATGGCGGTCCCCGATCAAGGGTTGTACGGGGATCGCACTGAGTCGCTTGGTATGGCTATCCAGTATGCCCAAGGGCACCGGTCCAAAGTAGATACGCCAATGCCGTTCATCGATGGGATCGAGCCCGACGGGTTCTCCAGCGAGCACCTGGGTGAGATAGATGAACGTGCCACGCCACTTCATCTCGCCGCTGCCGCACACGCGGCGCACGCTGAAGCGCGCCGGATACTCGGGTTCGCGCAGGCGGGCTGGATAGGATCGAGACGAGGGCTGGTAGAGTTCGGCCGGCGTGCGCTTGGCGAGAGCCGCGTGGGGACGTTCGCGGTTGTATTCGTCCAGGAATTGGTCGAAGGCGGCCTGTTGCGCGCGCATGCTCCTCTTCGGGGGCATCGCCGTATCCTGCTTGAGCGTCCAATGCAGCCGCTCATGCCGGCCGTTCTGCTCGGGGTGTCCCTTGGCGATGCGCTCGGGGCGGATGCCGAGTTTGATCCACCACACCGAAAGGCGCGAGAGCCCGCCCACGGCGGTGGAGGCAAAGGGCGTGCCGTTGTCGCTGCGCATCGCCCACGGCAGCCCGTAGGTGCGGAACGCCGTGTCCATATGTCGCTGCACCGCTATGCGCGTGGGTGCACGCAGTCCCTGGCAGGCGATGAGATAGCGGCTGAAGCCATCGCTCAGGGTCAACGGATAGCACAGGCTTTGATTGGTGGTGCGAAACTGCCCCTTGAAGTCCACGCTCCACACCGCGTTCGGTTCGCTCATTGCCACAAAGGGCTGCGTGTAGGCCGGGGTGCGACGCCGCTGGCGACGGGCCTTCACCAACCCATGGCGCCTCAAGATCTCGGCCGCCGTGCTCACCACCGGCAATGCCAGCTGGGAATGCGTGCGCGAGAGCGAGTCGAGCAGCTTCTCCGGCCCCCAGTTCGGATGCACGCCCTTGGCTTCAAGCAACCGGCTCACCACTTCGGCCGCTACCGCATTGGGATGATGGAGCGGCGCGCGCGAGTGATCTCGCAGCCCTTGCACGCCGTGCTCGAGATAGCGATTCCACCACTTGTAGCCGGTCTTGCGACTGACGCCGCGAATGAGGCAAAGCTCTGTCATGATTCGGTTACCCTCAAGCAACTCACTAACGAACTCCAATCGCTCCTGCATGGGACAGGTCTCCTTCCAGCTCATGGGCAAGCCCTCCTTGCCCACCAGCTTCACCTGTTACCCATGTGCCCGGAATATTCTGTTACCTATGTACCCGGTTTGGACCCTCCGCGCCACCCCTCCTCGATAAGGAGGGGAGATACTTTCTGTTATCTGACGTCGAAGATCTGCTTCAGCCGCGTGACCGCCGAATGCGGGCTGGTCAGCACCTTGCGCCCGGACTTCGCCGGAATGCCGCTTGCCGCGCGTGCCATCGAGAACTGGCCGAGCACCAGCGCGTCGCACGGACCCATCTCGGCGGCTGCCGCAGCGATCAACTGATCGTGCTCGGCAGTGCGGCCATTCTGGAGCGCGGCGATGGCCGCCGGCACGGTGCGGGTCTTGAGCTTGAGCTTGATGCCACGACTGGACGCAAGATCCTCGAATTCCTTCTTGAGGGATGGAATGCTGGGCTCAAAGGTGGCGAGCAGCGCCAGGTCGGAGCCTGCCGCCAGCGCCTCGTCCAGCATCGCTTCGTTGGGCTTCAGGACCGGCACCCGGACGGATTGCTTGGTCGCGTCGATCGCGGTGCCGAATGCCGAGCACGTGAAAAGCACCGCGTTCGCGCCGCAGCTCTCGCAATAGCGGGCCATCGCGATGAAGCGCTCGACCATCGCGGGCGTGATGCTGCCGGCCGCCACCAGGTCGGCGGGCAGCGAGTCATCGAGCAGATGCGTGACGCGCGCCTGCGGCCACAGCTCGCGGAACACGTAGGCGACCGGCTCGATCGCGACCGGCATCGCGTGGATGAGCGCTATGCGGGGTGCAGTCATAAGAGCGCGATTGTAGCGGAAGCTCCGGAAAAATGCAGCAAAATCAACAAGCCACACTCTGTGGCCATCAGTCACAGGTTTATGGCAATCTACCTGGCAGTGTGTCGGACTTTGGGTTCTGCACCGTGTCCCACAGGCCGCGACTAGCATGATCTCCCGAGCCAGCGGGCGACACACTGCTAAATTGCGCGGAGGCGGCATGAAGCGGATTGCAGTCATAGTGTTCGGATTTTCATTAATAAGTTTGGGCCACTTCGCGCCGGCCCAAACTTATCCGGCGAAGCCGGTGAGGATACTCGTCGGGTTCGCGCCGGGCGGCGGCACCGACATCATGGCGCGCGCCGTCGGCGCGAAAATGACGGAATCCGTGAAACAGCAGTTCATCATCGAGAACCGGCCGGGCGCCAATGCCAACGTCGCGGCCAAGCTGGCCGCCGAAGCCCCCGCCGACGGCTACACCATCCTGTTCATGTCGGTGGCGCACATCATGAGCAAGCCAGTGTATAAGAACCTGGGTTACGACATCGAGCGCGATCTCACGCCGATCACGGTGGTGTCGGAGGTGTCGAACGTATTCGCCGCGCATCCCTCGTTGCCGGCGAAATCCGTCAAGGAGCTGATCGCCCTGGCCAGGGCCAAGCCCGGGGAGTTGACCTACGCCACCTCTGGCGTCGCCAGCCCCGAGCACTTCGCTGGCGAGATGTTCAAGATGATGACGAAGACCAACCTGCTGCCGGTCCCCTACAAGGGTGGCGGACCGATCGCCATCGACCTCATGGCCGGCCACGTCGTCACCAGCTTCAGCACCATGCCGCCGATCATTCCCCATATCCGGGCCGGGCGCGTGAAGGCGCTCGCCGTGACCAGTGCCAAGCGCGCGGCGGTCCTGCCCGATGTGCCGACCATCGCGGAAACCGTGCCTGGCTATGCGATGAGCACCTGGTACGGCGCGGTGGCGCCGGCCAAGACGCCGCGCGAGATCGTCGTGAAGCTCAATCAGGAAATTCTCAGGGCGCTCGCGGATCCCGAAGTGAAGGAGCGCCTTGCTTTGCTCGGCGCGGATATCGTCGCCAGCAGCCCCGAGCAGACCGCGGCGATCTTCAAGGCGGATCTCGCGAAATACACCAAGGTGGCGCAGGCGGCCAACATCAAGGCGGACTGAGTCCGCAAAGGATGGAGGAGCCCATGTTGATCCGATCAAAATCGCTGCAGGCGTTGCTCGTGTTGATTGCGGCCATCCTGCCGGCTGCGGCGCTTTCCCAGCCCTTTCCCTCGAAGACGGTGCGGCTGATCCTGCCGTTTCCGCCTGGAGGCCCAACTGACCTATTGGGGCGGTCAATCGCCCAGAAACTGTCGGAACAGATGGCGCAGCAGGTGTTGCCTGACAACCGGCCCGGCGCGGGCGGCAATCTCGGCCTCGAGCTCGCCGCGAAATCGCCGCCGGACGGCTATACCATGGTGCTGACCTCGTCGGTCATAGCGCTTGCGCCCGCGCTGTACACGAAGCTCAATTACCAGCAGAAGGACCTGGCACCGATCTCGCTGGTGGCGGAGATCCGCAACGTCCTGCTGGTTCATCCCTCGGTGCCGGCCAAGTCGGTCAAGGAGCTGATTGCGCTGGCGCGCAAGAATCCCGACAAGCTCAACTACGGCTCCGGCGGGGTCGGCACCACCACGCACCTGACGCCGGAGCTCATCATGAGCATCACCAAGACGCGGATGACGCACGTTCCCTACAAGGGCTCGGGTCTGGCATTGATCGCTCTGGTCGGCGGGCAGGTCGACGTGCTGATCATGGCCGCTCCCGCGGCCGCGGAGCAGGTGAAGGCGGGCAAGGCGCGCGGCCTGCTGATACTCTCCACTGAGCGCTTCCCGCCGCTGCCCCAGGTGCCGTCCGCGAGGGACGAAGGGGTGGAGGACTACATCGTGCGGTTGTGGTACGGGATCCTCGCGCCGGCGGCGACGCCGACGAACCTCATCGGCCGGCTCAATGCCGAAATCGTCAAGGCGATCCACTCGCCCGACCTCAGGAAGCGGCTCGTGGACGGCGGCGTGGAGCCGCTGACCAGCACGCCCGAAGAGTTCGCGAAGTTCATCGAGGTCGAGACCCCGCGCTACGCGAAGATCGTCAAGGACGCCAGCATACCTGCTCAGTGATGAGTGATCGGGTCAACCCGGGATGATTAACGCAGCTATCGTCGGGCTCGGCCGCTGGGGCCGGAACATCGTGAACGCGGTGCAGGACAAGAGCGAGCGCCTGCGCTTCGTGCGCGGAGTGGTGCGGCGGCCCGAGACTGCGGTCGATTTCGCCGCGCAGCACGGCCTCGAGTTGTCCACCGGCCTGTCCGACGCGCTGACGGACCCGCGCGTGCAGGCCGTCGCGCTGGTTACGCCGCATTCGCAGCATGTCGGGCAGATCATCGCGTCCGCCGGCGCCGGCAAGTCGGTGTTCTGCGAGAAGCCGCTGGCGCTCACCAGGGCCGACGCCGAGCGCGCAGTGAACGCGTGCAGGAAGGCCGGCGTGGCGTTGGCGGTGGGGACCGACAAGCGCATGTGGCCGTCGATGCGCGAGCTGAAGCGGGTGGTCGAGAACGGCATGCTGGGCGAGGTCCTGCACGTCGAGGGCCATTTCAGCAACGAGACCTCGCATCGGTTCCACGTCCCGTGGCGCGATTCGGCGGCGGAATCCCCCGGGGGCGGCATGACCGCAACCGGCATCCACGTGCTGGATGCGTTCGTCAATCTGCTGGGCCCCGTGCGGCGCGTGCAGGCGCAGCTCGTTTCGCGCCAGCCTGCGCCGAATATGCTCGACACGGTTTCCGCAATTTTCGAATTCAGGAATGGCGCGAGCGGTATGCTCGGCACGATCCGCGTGACCCCGTTCTACTGGCGCGTCCACGTGTTCGGTGACAAGGGATCGGCCGAGGCGCTGGGAGAAACCGAGCTGGTCGTGCGCATGACTGGAGAGAAACCCAGGCATCAATCGTTCGAGCCGGTCGACGCGCTGCGCCTCGAGCTCGACGCCTTCGCGGATGCGGCGGCGGGCGGCGTGCCGTTCCCGGTATCAACTGCGCAGATGATCGACACTGTCGCCGCGCTGGAGGCGATGAATAGAGCAATGGAATCGACTGCCGCGGTAATCGTCGGCGGGCGATGAGAGGGTAACCCGTGATCGGAACTTCATCCCAGGAGGAAGCATGAGATCCATTGTTGACATCGTAATGGCGGCTGTTCTATCGGCGTTCGCGTTGTTTGCGCTGCATGCTTCGGCCCAGCAATACCCGTCGCGGCCGGTGCGCGTGATCGTGCCGTTCGCCGCCGCTGGGCCGACCGACTACATCGCTCGCGTGGTGGCGCAAAAACTGAGCGAAACCTGGGGGCAGCAGTTCGTGGTGGACAACCGCAGCGGTGCCGGCGGCAACATCGGCATGGGCATCGCCGCGAACTCGGCCAGTGACGGCTACACCGTACTCTTCGTAAGCTCGAGCCTGATGGTCAATCCGAGCCTCTACAAGACGGTTCCGTACGATCCGCTCAAGAGTTTTGCGCCGATTTCCAATATCGCCGCTTCGCCGCACGTGTTCTTCACGCACCCGAGCCAGCCAGTGAAGTCGATCGCCGAGCTGATCGCCGCGGTGAAGAAGGACCCGAAGAAATACAGCATATCGTCGCCGGGGATCGGTACCGTTCCCCATCTCTCGTCGGTCCTGTTGGGCCTCGACGCGAAGATTGACCTGGTGGTCGTGCCCTTTGGCGGCGGCGGGCCGTCGCTTCTGGCGGTGGTGGGCAACCAGATACCGTTCGGGTGCCAGGCGATACCGCCGGTGACACCGCACATCAAGGCCGGCAGGGTGCGTGCCCTCGCCCTGACGAGCGACAAGCGTTCAGAATTGGTGCCCGATATTCCGACCATGGCCGAGCTCGGGTTCAAGGGTCACGAGGCGGATACGATCTCCGGCATGCTGGCGCCGGCCGGAACGCCGGCTGCGATCGTCAAGAAACTGCATGCCGAAACGGTCAGGGCCCTCACGTCGCCCGACGTAAAGGCGCGGATCGCGGAGCAGGGATTCGACATGATCCTGAGTTCGCCCCAGGAATTCACCGAGAAGATCAAGCGCGACGTTGCGAAGTGGGGCAAGGTCGTCAAGGACGCCAAGATCGTCGTGAACTAAGCAGTTGGCAGCCGTCAGTTTTCAGCCGTCAGCTGTCAGCAGCCAGCCATCAGTAAACAGCAACTGCAAACTGCCCACTGCAAACTGCCAACTTTCCTATCAGTCCGGCGCGACGACGACGACGTGAGCGCGGCTCACGTTGAGGAAAGGCGCGGAGAAGATCCTGCGGCCATCGAGATCCCAGACCTCGGCCTTGGTGACGGCGAAAAATTCCTTCGCGTCCAATATGTAGTCGGTGATCCGGGCTCCGGTCACGAGCTCGATCTCGCCCTTGATGCGATACGCGCCGGCGAGAATCACGACGCGCGTCTTGCTGTCGCCTTCCATCATAACTGGCCTCCTGAGTGCTGAGTCCTGAGTGCTGAGTGCCGGGCTTCAACTGACGCGAGATGCGAGTGACGAGATGCGAGATAACAGCTCCGTCGTATATCCCGTATCCCGCATCGCGTATCCCGGATCACCGGTCACCGTCTAATACAAACGTGCTAAATAACGTTACAAAGTCGCTGGAGCTTCTGAGGCGTCCATCCGCGAGTGGTTCGCCGCACGGTGTCCCAGATGCAGTCGAGTGTTTCGAACCAGCGGTTGGTGGTGGCTTCATAGCGGATGCGC
>JBGQGU010000044.1:0-11619 GCA_041497655.1 Gammaproteobacteria bacterium | reverse complement strand
TGGCGCAACTGGTCGCCGAAGCGCTGCAGAACAATCCCGAAATCCAGGCTGCCCGCAAGGAAAGGGAAGCGGCGTCGCAGCGTGTCGCGCCGGCGGGATCGCTCGATGACCCCATGCTGGAAGCAGGCGTGATCAACGTGCCGACCGATTCATTCCGGTTCGACCGTGAAGACATGACAATGAAGATGATTGGACTTTCGCAACGCCTTCCGTACCCCGGCAAGCGCGGCCTGCGCGAGGAGGTGGCGACGCGCGAGATGGAAGCCGCGGACTTCTACCTCCAGGAGATCGTCAACCGGACAGTCCGGGACCTCAAGGTGGCCTATTTCGATCTCGGGGTGGTGCACGCATCCACGCAACTCGTCGAAAAGAACAAGGCCATACTCGATCAGTTCCTGCGCGTCGCCGAGACGCGCTACGCCGTGGGCCAGGGAAATCAGGCCGACGTCCTCAAGGCGCAGACCCAGCTTTCCAAGATGATGGAAGAGATCATCAAGCTCGGGCGCGAGCGCAGCATGCTCGAAGCCGAGATCAGCCGCGCGCTCGGGCGCGGGCTGGGCGCCGCCCCCGCCGTGCCTGAAGCGGCGGGGCTGCGTGAGACGCCGCTGGAGCTTGAGGCGTTGCACGAGCTCGCACTGCGCAGCCGCCCCCTGTTGCTCGCTCTGCAAAGCGCGATCGCGCGCAGCGACAAGATGCTGGAGCTGGCGCGCAAGGACTATTACCCGGACTTCGACGTGCGCTTCTCCTACGGCCAGCGCGACAGCATGCCGGACGGCACGAAACGCTCCGACATGGTGACCCTCACGCTTGCCATCAATCTCCCGGTGTGGCGTGAAACCAAGCGCGGCCCGCGCCTCGCCGAGGCGCAGGCGATGCGCGAGCAGGCGCAAAGGATGTACGAGGCGCAACGCAACGAGCTCGCGATGAAGCTGCGTCAGCAGGTGGCCGCGACCGATCAAAACCTGCGCTCGGCGCGGCTATACCAGAGGGACATCCTTCCGCAGTCGCGGCTGACGGTGGAAGCCGCGCTCGCCGCCTACAGAGTAAACCGCGTCGACTTCATGACGCTGCTCGACAACCAGATGAGTGTTTTCAACTTCGAGATCGCGCACGCCGCGGCCATATCGGCTTACAACAAGGCGCTGGCGGAAATCGACCTGCTGACCGGCAGGTCACCGAACTGAAGCCGCTCCGAACATCAGATGGAGATGACGACATGAAACGCATGCTTTCCCCTGCCCTGATATTGATCCTGGTCGCGGCAGCTCTCGCCGCCGGTTACTGGTGGGGCGCCAGGACAGCTCCACCACAGACGCACGTCGCGGCGGCGCCCGCCTCCGAAGTGCCCGCCAGGCAGGACCCGGGCAAGAGGAAGCTTCTCTATTACCGCAATCCGATGGGGCTGCCGGATGTCTCGCCGGTGCCGAAGAAGGACCCGATGGGAATGGACTACGTCCCCGTCTATGAAGGCGAAGAAGCCGAGAGCGGCAGCCCGGTGGTCAAGATCAGCACCGACAAAGTGCAAAAGCTCGGGGTGAGAACGGAAGCAGCGGTTCTGCGTGACCTCACCCGCACCGTGCGCGCCGTCGGCACGATACAGGTGGACGAGCGCCAGCTCCATACCGTCGCTCCGAAATTCGAAGGCTGGATCGAACGGCTGCACATCAACACCACCGGCCAGTACGTGGCCCAAGGGCAGGCGCTGATGGAAGTGTACAGCCCGGATCTGGTTAGCGCGCAGCAGGAGTACATCATCGCCTGGAAGGGCGTCGAAATGGCAAAAGATGGCAGCCCGGAGATCCAGGCGAGCATGCGCCAGCTGGTCACGAGCACGTTGCAGCGGCTGCGCAACTGGGACATTTCGGACGAGGAACTCAAGCGGCTGCAGAAGGAAGGCGCCGGGAGGCAGACTCTCACGCTGCGCTCGCCGGTAAGCGGCGTGGTGCTGGAGAAACCGGCGCTGAAAGGCATGCGCTTCATGCCGGGCGAGGTGCTCTACAAGATTTCGAACCTGTCGTCGCTCTGGCTCCTCGCCGACATCTTCGAGCAGGACCTCTCGCTGGTGCGGCAGGGACAGGAGGCGAGGATCACGGTCAACGCCTATCCCGGCAAGGCGTTCTCCGGCAAAGTCGCGTTCGTCTACCCGACTCTCACGCCGGAAACCCGGACCGCCAAGGCCCGCATCGAACTCGCCAATGCGGGCGGCCTGCTCAAGCCGGAGATGTACGCGAGCGTGGAGGTCATCGCGGGCCTGGCGAGAAAGAAGGTCCTCGCCGTGCCCGATTCGGCGGTGCTCGACAGCGGCACGCGGCAGATCGTCCTGCTTCAGCGCGGCGAGGGTTCGTTCGAGCCGCGCCCGGTCAAGCTGGGAATGCATGGCGATGGCTACGTCGAGGTGCTCGACGGAATCCAGGCAGGCGACAACGTGGTCGTCAGCGCCAATTTCCTGATCGATTCCGAGAGCAACCTCAAGGCGGCGCTCAGCACGTTCGGAGCGCCCGCCGGCCAGGCCGGGAAGCCCGCAGAAGCGCCCGTGCAGACGGGTGCCCCGCAGGCACACAAGGGGAACTGAAATGCTGAACCGCATCATCGAATGGTCGGTGCGCAACGTCTTCCTGGTGCTGCTCGGCACCGCCTTCATCATCGGCGCGGGAATCTACGCGGTGGCGAAGACCCCGCTCGATGCCATTCCCGACCTCTCGGACGTGCAGGTGATCATCTACACCGAGTACCCGGGGCAGGCGCCGCAGGTGGTCGAGGACCAGGTCACCTATCCGCTCACGACCGCGATGCTGAGCGTGCCGCGCTCGAAAGTGGTGCGGGGCTTCTCGTTCTTCGGCGCTTCCTTCGTGTACGTCATCTTCGAGGACGGGACCGACATCTACTGGGCGCGCTCCCGCGTGCTCGAATACCTCAATTTCGCGGCCGGGCGATTGCCACGCGGCATCACCCCGTCGCTGGGACCCGATGCGACCGGTGTCGGCTGGGTGTATCAGTACGCCGTGCTCGGCGCGAACCGCTCGCTCGCCGAGCTGCGCACCCTGCAGGACTGGTTCATCCGCTACCAGCTCACCAAGGCGCAGGGCGTGGCGGAGGTGGCGAGCATCGGCGGGTTCGTCCAGCAATACCAGGTGATCGTGGACCCGCGCAAGCTGCAGGCATACGGCATCCCGCTGCAGCGCATCGCGCAGGCGATCCGCATGAGCAACACCGACGTCGGCGGGCGCGTCGTGGAGATGTCGGAAACGGAATACATGGTGCGCGGGCGCGGGTATCTGCGCGGCGTCGCCGACCTGGAGCAGCTGGTGGTCAAGGCCGAGCGCGGCATCCCGGTGCTGATGAAGGACGTGGCGCGGGTGGAGCTCGGCCCCGATGAGCGGCGCGGCATCACGGAGTTGAACGGCGAGGGCGAGGTGGTCGCCGGTATTGCGATGGCGCGCTACGGCCAGAACGCGCTCGACGTCATCGAGAACCTGAAGTCCAAGATCGCGGAGATCGCGAGCGGGCTGCCGCAGGGCGTCACCATCGAGCCGATCTACGACCGTTCGGATCTCATCCACCGCGCGATCGACAACCTCAAACGGACGCTGCTCGAGGAAAGCCTGATCGTCGCGCTCGTGTGCATCGTGTTTCTCCTGCACGTGAGGAGCGCGTTGGTGGCGATCATCATGCTGCCCATCGGCGTCTTGATCGCCTTCATCGCGATGCGCGCGCTCGGCCTCAATTCCAACATCATGAGCCTGGGCGGGATCGCGATCGCCATCGGGGCGATGGTGGACGCGGCGATCGTGATGATCGAGAACGCCCACAAGCATCTCGAGCGCCTGGCGCCTGGCGCCTCGCGTCTGGAAGCGATCATCACGGCCTGCCGCGAAGTCGGGCCGGCGCTGTTCTTCTGCCTGCTCATCATCACCATCTCCTTCCTGCCGGTTTTCACGCTGGAAGCGCAGGAAGGGCGGATGTTCGCGCCGCTTGCCTACACCAAGACTTTTGCCATGGCGGGCGCCGCCTTCCTCTCGATCACGCTGGTCCCGGTGCTCATGCTGCTCTTCATCCGCGGAAGGATTCGCAGCGAATCCGCGAATCCTTTAAGCAGAATCATGATTGCGGTATATCGCCCGCTCCTCGCCGTAACGCTGCGCTATCCAAAATCGGTAATTGGGGTGGCGTGCATAGTTTTGTTGCTGACGCTCTATCCAGCAACAAAACTCGGCACCGAGTTCATGCCCACCCTGAACGAGGGCACGCTGATGTACATGCCCACGAGCCTCCCCGGCATGTCGGTGACGAAGGCGGCCGAGGTGATGCAGATCCAGGACCGCATCATCAAGAGCTTCCCCGAGGTGGCTTCGGTGTTCGGCAAGGCGGGGCGCGCGAACAGCGCGACCGATCCGGCGCCGATCGAGATGTTCGAGACCGTGATCAACCTCAAGCCGGAAAGCGAATGGCGCCCGGGCATGACGATCGACCGGCTGATCGCCGAGCTCGACCGCGCCGTGCAGATGCCGGGCGTCTCCAACGCCTGGACCATGCCGATCAAGGCGCGCATCGACATGCTTTCGACCGGCATCCGCACCCCGATTGGCGTCAAGGTTTTCGGCAAGGACCTTTCCGAGATGGAGCGCCTCGCCAAGCAGGTCGAGGCCGCGATCAAGACCGTGCCCGGTACCACCAGCGCCTACGCGGAGCGCATCACCGGCGGCTATTTCCTCGACGTCGAGCCCGACCGCATGGCACTCGCGCGCTACGGCCTCGCGGTGGGCGACCTGCAGGAAGTGGTCGCAATCGCGCTCGGCGGGGAAATGGTCACCACCACGGTCGAGGGGCGCGAGCGCTTCGGGGTGATCGTCCGCTATCCGCGCGAGCTGCGTAGCGACCCGCAAACGATCGCCACCCAGGTGCTGGTGCCGGTGATGAACGGCGCGATGGTCCCGCTCGGACAGGTGGCGAAGGTGGCGCTCACCCAGGGCCCGCCGGGCATACGCACCGAGAACGCGCTGCTCTCCGCCTACATCTTCGTGGACATTCGCGGCCGCGACATCGGCGGCTACGTCGCCGACGCGCAGAAGGCGGTGCGCGAGCAGGTGAAGTTCCCGCCCGGCTACTACGCCACCTGGAGCGGCCAGTTCGAATACCTGGAGCGCGCCAAGGAGCGCATGAAAGTCGTGGTGCCGGTCACCCTGCTGCTCATTTTCGTACTGCTCTATCTCAACTTCAACCGCCTCACCGAGACACTCATCGTGATGCTGTCGGTGCCGTTCTCGCTGGTGGGCGGGATCTGGCTGATGTACCTGCTCGGCTACAACATGAGCGTGGCGGTGGCGGTGGGATTCATCGCGCTGGCAGGGGTGGCCGCCGAAATCGGTGTCGTCATGCTCGTTTACCTCGACCAGGCCCTCGCGGCCGTGACCGCCCGGCGGCGCGCGGCGGGAGAGCGCGTCACGGTCGCCGACCTCTACGACGCGGTCATGCAGGGCGCGGCGCTGCGCGTGCGGCCTATCATGATGACCGTGTTCGCCATTACGGCGGGGCTGCTGCCGATCATGTGGGGCACCGGCACCGGCTCCGAAGTGATGCGACGCATCGCTGCGCCGATGGTCGGCGGCATGGTCTCCGCCACGATTCTCACCTTGATCGTGATCCCGGCCCTCTACGCGCTGGTTAAGGAAATCGCAATCCAGCGCAGCAGCATCCAGCCGCGCTCGCAGGCGCAGCCCGCAACCTGATCGGCAATCCGGAGGAATTTATGGACCTCAGAGCAGTCATCGCCATCATCCGGCGCGACCAGCTGGAACGCGTCGAAAAGGGGCTGCGGGAAATCGGTGTCCGCGGTATCAACGTTTCCAAGGTCAAAGGATACGGTGAATATCACAATTTCTTCACCGCGGATTGGATGGTTGAGAACGTCAGGCTCGAGATATTCACCCGGAAGGACAGGGTCGATGCCATTTTGGCGACAATCCTCGAAACCGGGCATACCGGTTCGCCCGGAGACGGCATCGTGGTCGTGTACCCGATCGAGAAATTCGTGAACATCCGCCTCCGGTCCGATGCAACCCCCGACAACATCTGACTCAGTAGGAGAATCGCATGACGAAAACGACCCGCTACGCTCTCATCCTCGCGCTCGCCCTCTCAGCCGCCAGCGGCACGGCGGTCGCCCAGACAATCCATCCAGCGACGGGGGTGGTGAAAAAAATCGACGCCGCCAAGGGCACCGTGACCCTCGCCCACGACCCGATCAAGAGCCTGAAATGGCCGGCGATGACGATGGACTTCCGGGTGCGCGACAAGGCGAGCCTCGCCACGCTCAAGCCCGATCAGAAGATCGAGTTCGAGCTCATCGAAGAGAAAAAGGGAAGCTACGTCATCAGCCGCATCAAGTGACCCCCCCGGCGCCTCATTACACGGGAAACCCCATGCACACCCGCATCCGGCTGATTCTCCTCTCGGGAATGCTGCTCGCATCGCTCGCGGGCGCGCACCACGAAACGCCGTCGGGGCACGCGGGGGCCGTCACCCTCACGCACGTGCACGGCCTCGCTTACAGCGCCGACGGCAAGCAGCTCATGGTGCCGAGCCATCACGGCCTTGCGGTCTATCGCGAGGGGAAATGGTCGAAGGCGCCCGGGCCGATGCACGATTACATGGGTTATGCGGCAACGAAGACACGCATCTACAGCAGCGGTCACCCGGTGCAGGATTCCGGGCTCAAGAATCCGTTTGGCTTGATCCGCAGCAAGGACGGCGGAGTCACATGGGACAAGCTCGCGCTGGAAGGCGAGTCGGACTTTCACCTGCTCGCGGCCAGCTGGAACATGAATGCCGTATACGTATGGAACTCGGAGCGGAACTCCCGCATGCCGTCACCGGGCCTGTATTTCACGCTGAACGAGGGCTTCATGTGGCAGCGCGCAGCGGCGAAAGGGCTTACCGGAAAGCCGCGTGCGCTTGCGGTGCATCCCGGTGACGCAAAGATCGTCGCTGCGGCGACCTCGTCGGGCATCTACGTTTCGCAAAACTCCGGTGACAGCTTTGAGCCGCTCGCGCGCGGCGCTGAAGGGCTGGCAGTCTTCTTCGATCTCAACGGAAATCACCTCTGGCACTCGACCTACGACGGTAATCCGCGCCTGGCGCGCCTTGAGTTAAGGAGTGGCGCAACAGCAGCCGTCGCACTGCCGCCGCTCAAGGACGATGCGGTCGCCTACGTTGCCCAGAACCCTGCAAATCCGAATGAGTATGCGATCGCAACTTTCGAGCGCAGCGCATTCGTCTCGAAGGATGCCGGGAAGACGTGGAAGAGAATCGCCGACCGCGGCAGCGGGAAGTGATGGCCGCGCAAAATGACGTCCGTATCGGCCCACCCCGCACCCTACTGGTATCGCGACCGCGCATCTTTGAAATTCATCGCGTTTCGGTATGTCCCGCTGCTGGGCGCGCTCAACCTCCTCTGGGAAATCGCCCAGTTGCCGCTTTACACGCTTTGGAGCGAGGGCTCGCTAGCCTTCATCGCTTACGCCGTAATCCATTGCACGCTTGGAGACGTCGTGATCGGCACTCTTGCGCTCCTGATCGCACTCATCGCCACGCGGGCGCGCGCCGTGGAAACTTGGAGAAGATGGCGGTTGGCCCTGGCACTCGTCATCCCGGCAGTCGGGTACACCTCGCTCAGCGAGTGGATAAATACTGTCGCGCGGGGGAGCTGGAAGTATTCGGCCCTGATGCCGGTCATTAGTTTCAGCGGTTTCGAGATCGGCCTCTCGCCGCTGTTGCAATGGCTCGTGATTCCGCCTGTAGCCCTATGGCTCGCGGGATTTCGCTCGGTAACAAAGGCAAAGGAGATTGGCCGATGACAATCGTCAACCCGATGTACTTCCTCGTAATCATCGCGGCGCTCGTGCTGAGCGCGGCGCACGCTGCGTATGCGCAAGGCGAAGTGCAACACGGTGCCAAATATTTTCCGCAGTGCGCTGCGTGCCATACACTCGAGCCGGGCCGCAATCTGACCGGCCCGAGCCTAGCCAACCTGTTCGGACGCAAGGCCGGCGCGGTTCCTGGCTTCCTCCGCTATTCCGACGCGCTGAAGCGCTCGGGCGTGGTCTGGGACGAGAAGACTCTGGACGGGTGGCTGAAGGATCCGGAGAAGTTCATCCCCGGCAACGACATGACGTTCCCGGGCATCAAGGACGACCAGGCACGACGCGAACTCATTGCTTATCTCAAGGCGGCGAACACAACGCCTGGCATACAGCACATGGGCCCTCGCGTGCCGAACCTCGAGAAAGCCAGGCCCGAAACCATCGTCACGATGATCCGTCACTGCGGTGATACCTATTTCGTAACGACCGGAGACGGAAAGACCGAAAAAGTCTGGGAATTCAACCTGCGCTTCAAGACGGACACCAGCGACTCCGGCCCAGCCCCCGGCAAGCCGGTTCTCCTTGGCGTCGGCATGCGCGGGGACCGCGCGGCGGTCATCTTTTCCTCCACCGCCGAATTCGGCCATTTCATCAAGGAGCAATGTGATAAACCGACCCCCTATAGCCCTTGAACCTTGATTCGGGATTTATGGCGAAAACCACTTTTTCCTGCCACGCGCAACACGAGTAACCAGCTGCACCAACTCTGCATCGTTCAACAGCCGGATGGATTTTTCGGCGGCAAACTCGCGCGCATTGGCGGTGAACTCCCCGGCAACCACATATATGTATTCGTGTGCATTGCGCGCCTGCCCCGCCTTGAACAGGTCGCGCACCGGAGCGACACCTGTGCGCGTAACCTTCCAGCGCTTACAGCAGACGACGGCCACGCGCTCATTCCTGCTCATCTCGTAGTCGACATCGTCACCTGTAAGCTTGGCAACTGTATAGCCTTCCTGACGAAAGGCTTCTTCAATCAAAATTGAAAATTCCTCCCACGACATGGCACGCAGCAGGTTGAGCGCATCAGTGACCTTGGTAGCGCTCGGTGCACGTAGCTGGCGCCAGCCGGCGTAGCCTCCGATGGCGACAAAGGGTAGCGCCACGGAAATTGCGATGAGGTCCGGCAGGAACAGCTGCAACACCGCAAACAGGACGGCGGCAACAATGATGCTCAGCCACCACGGTGAGCGCGACAGAATCGCGAACAGGGTTTGTTTTGCCATCAGACCATCACCTTCGGCGCCGTCGCGCTGAATTGTAGCCTTGGCGATGAGCGCTTGAAACGGACGTGGTGAACCGCTCGCGGTTCAGGCGCTCACGTCGCTCCCCCGTTTCGTACACCGGCTGGGAGTAGAGCTTTCTGGCAGGATGATATGCGGGGAGGCTCGAATGAAACAGTCACGGTTTAACGAGCAACAGACCACCGGCGTTCTAAAGGATGCGGAGGTCGTTTGCGGCATTCGCTTAAAACTGCCCGGAACGTGGCGCTGTTTGGTCCTCGTCGAGCGACGCAACGGAATATCAAAATAAGATTCGCAGCTCGAATTCAATGCGGCGCCACCCAGGAAAACATCGTTCGTCCATACAGGCCGCCGAACGCCACGAGCAGGGCCGCCGTGCCGAGATTCCAGATCAGTATCATTGCGGTGGCGTCCAGCGGGTGGAATAGGGACAGGGCGGTGGACGTCATCGCAGCCACGGCGAGGCTGCCCGTGATCGCGACTGGCGTCGGCGAGAGCAGCGCCGCATAGCGCAGCATGACGAGCATCGCAAGCGACAGGGGCGCGCCGACCAGCACGAGCGTCGCAAAGCACCGCGCCGTCTCGCCGAGGCTAATTCCTGCGGGCCCTATGCTTACCCAGGCGGTGAAGCAGCCGTAGCCGACCATCGCCAGCCACACGAGCAACGTGGGCACCGGCACGAGAAGCCATCGCCGCGAGTGGTCCGGGACGCTAACGATGAACGACGCGACCGCGGCGAGAATGGCCGTCGCGAGCGAGGCCGCGATGCCGATGACGAACACCGGCTGCTGCAGGCGGAGCTCGAGATCCGGCCGCACGCCGTTCGCGACGGCGACAAGCACGAGTACTAGCGCAGCAAACAGCAGCCAGCCCGCGGCACGCGCGAGCGGGGGCCGCAGCCGCCGCACCGGTGCCGCTTTCGCGACGAGCGATTCGATGAGATCGGGTGTGGTGATCACGTTTTCTCGTTCCGGCTTCCGAGCAATTCGCGAAGGTTCTTGAGCGCGCGATGGGTGGCCACTTTCAGCGCCGCGACCGACATTCCGCTCGCCGCCGCCGCTTCCTTCAACGACATCTCGTTCAGCTTCAGCAGCCTGATCGCCTCGCGCTGTCCGGGTGCCAGGCTCTCGACCGCATCCCGCAGCGCGCGGCCTTCGGATGCCGCCTCATGGTAGTTCGCTTCAGGCGCCGCGAAGGTTTCATGCTCGCCGTCGAGCGGCGTCTCGCGCGATTCCACGCGCCCGCGCCGGCGCAGCACGTCAACGATGCGCCGGTTGGCGATGGCAACCAGCCACGGGCCGAACGGGCGGTTGGGATCGTAAGTGTGCCGCACCGCATGCACGGTGAGAAGCGAGTCCTGCACCGCGTCCTCGACGTCGGCGCGATTCCTCATGCGCCGCGCCGCGAGCGCGCGCAAGTAAGGCGTGATTTCCTCGAGCAGCCGCCGGTAGGCCTCGCGGTCACCGCCTTGCGCGCGTGCCATGTAGATGGACCAGTCAAGCTCGCGGGGCGGTGGCGCTGCCGTGCTCTCCTTGACGAGGCTCAGCGCCGGGCTACCGCCGGTTTTACTCGAGGACATGGTCAAAATTCTCGCACCTGGAGCGGGTCCTGTCGCGCAATATAAATTTCGCGCGACCTGTAACCTTTGGCCGCCCTGCGACGAATTTCCCGTCACGGTCCCGATTCCGGGGCCCCCAATCAGACGAGAGGACTCACGATGAACCGATACCTATTGGCAGCTTCGACTCTTTCAACCGCGGTGGGGCTCGCGCTCGCGATCCAGGCGTTGCCGGGCCAGGCGCAAGGCAAGATGGACATGAGCAAGATGCCGCAGGTCGTGCAGGACAACATGGCGAGGATGGAGAAGAACAAGCTCGAGAAGTGCTACGGCATCAATGCGGCCGCGAAGAACGACTGCGCGGAAGGAGCGCACTCCTGCGCCGGCCAGGCAACCAAGCCGCGCGATGCCCAATCGTTCGTGCTGCTGCCCGCAGGCGACTGCTTCAAGATCCAGGGCGGCAAGCTGAAATCTGCATGAGAGCGGGCTGGCGGTTGATTTCTCCCGCTGTTGTTCCGCGCTTCGGGCGCGACCCGATCCCCGCGAAAGCAGGGGTCGGGCTGCGCTTTCCGCATCATCAGGCGGTCGCCGACACGCGTCCCGAGGTGGCGTGGCTCGAAGTACACACCGAGAACTACATGGGCGGCGGAACGCCGCTGCGCTATCTTGAAGCGATCCGCAGGGACTATCCGATTTCCCTGCACGGCGTGGGCTTGTCGCTCGGAAGCGCGGAGGGGCTCGACGCCGGGCACCTGGAGCGCGTGCGGTGCACGGTCGAGCGGCTCGAGCCCGGACTCGTGTCCGAGCATCTGTCGTGGAGCACTGTTGGCGGGACCTATCTTGCCGATCTGTTGCCGCTTCCCATGACGGAAGAGGCGCTCGATGTCGTCTGCCGGCA
>JBGQGU010000043.1:0-11620 GCA_041497655.1 Gammaproteobacteria bacterium | reverse complement strand
CGCCACCTTGTCCACGTGGGTGCGGCAGGTCCAGCGCGCGCGCCCGTTCACGGTCATCGCACATGAGCCGCACATGCCGACGCGGCAAGCGAAGCGGTAGGCGAGCGTGGGATCGAGCGCGCGCTGGATGTGGGTCACGACGTCGAGCACCGTTTGGCTTGCGAGCCGCGGCACCTCGAACGTCTGAAAATGCCCGCTCTCAGTCCCGCGCCAGACAGAGACTTTGAGGGTAGACACGGTTGCCACCCTCAAACGATGAATGATGAATGATGAACGGAAAGGCCGTTCCGCGTTCATCGTTCCGCGTTCCGCTACGCGGACTCGTAGAGCCGCGTCAGCACGAACTCGCGGTGGCCCAGCGCCTCGGCGCAGGTCAAGCGGCCGTTGCAGGTGCGCAGCATCACTTCCAGCAGTTCGTCGCCGCACTGGTCCATGTTCTTCTGGCGCTGCAGCAGGCCCGAGACATCGAGGTCCACATGCTCGCTCATGGTGCGCGCGGTGCGCGGGTTGGCGGTGAGCTTGATCACCGGCAGAATCGGATTGCCGATGACGTTGCCCTGGCCCGTCGGGAAGAAATGCACGGCGTAGCCCGCCGCAGCGACCAGCGTCACCATTTCCGCCGCGGCCGACGATGAATCCATGAACCACAGGCCCGGGCCGGTCGGGCTCTCGGCCTTGTCGAGCACGCCGATCACCTTGCACTTCTTGCCGATCTTCTGGATGTTGCCGAGCGCCTTCTCCTCGATGGTGGTGAGCCCGCCGGCGATGTTGCCCTTGGTTGGCTGCGAGTCCATCAGGTCGCTGGTCTTGTGCCGGTCAATCACTTCCTGGTAGCGGTTGAACACCTGCATCCACCTCTCGCGCACTTGCGGCGTGGCGCAGCGGTCGGCGACGATGTTCTCGCCACCGGTGATCTCGGTGGTCTCGCCGAAGCAAAGCGTCACCCCGAGCGGCTCGAGCTTGTCGAAGGCGTTGCCCACCGTGGGGTTGGAGCCGCAGCCCGAGGTGGTGTCGGATTCGCCGCACTTGCAGGACACCCACAGGTCGCGGATCGCGCATTCCTCGCGCTTCAACTCGGAAGCCCACTGCACGTACTCCTTCGCAACCTTGGAAGCGCGCATGATGGTGTCGTGGTCGCCGTGCAGCTCGATGCCGAAGCCGGTCACCGGCTTTCCGGTCCTGGCGATGCCGTCCATGACGCGCTTGGTCCATTGTTCCTCGATGCCGATCACCACCACGGCGGCGACGTTGGGGCTCGAGCCGGTGCCGATCAGGGTGCGGAAATGCAGCTCCAGGTCGGCGCCGAACTGCAGCCGCCCGTAGGGGTGCGGCAAGGCCATCGCCCCCTTGATGTTGTGCTCGACCGCCTGCGCGGCGGCGTTGGAAAGATCGTCCACGGGAAGGATGATGACGTGGTTGCGTACCCCGACGCGCCCGTTCTCGCGGCGATAGCCCTGGAAAGTCGTTTTGCTGTTGATCATCTCGATGAGTCCTGGTTGATGGTGAAACGCGAGATCTGAAACCCGGATGAACCGCGCGCGCCTCCTCGCGTTTCACCATTTCTTGGTCTTCATGTTGTGGACGTGGGCGTGCTCGCCCTTCCTGATCGGCGCCACGGTCTTACCGATGTCGAAGCCATACTTGATCACGGTCTCGCCGTTGCCGATGTCCTTCAACGCGAGCTTGTGCCCGATCGGGATGTCGTTCAGCGCCTTCACCTGGATGGTCGAGTCGTCCTCCATCACCCAGCCGGTCAGCTCCTGCCCGGCCTTGACGCCCTCGACCACGATGACGCCGACGGTGTCCTTCTTGTCGTGAACCAGAACATGAATCATCTCGACTCCTGAATGGGGCCAGCATTCAGGCTGACCCGGAATAGGCAGGGAACTCACACGGATATTATTCTTCCAGCCCCAATCGTAGCGCGCATGCCGGCCAAAGTTCAAGCGATGCTGCGGCGCAATGCGAGCATCTACAGCCTGGACAGCTCGCGGCGCGCGGCCTCGCGCTGGGTCGGGTCATTTGCGTTGCCGAGCAGCCATTGAAATTGCGCTCGCGCGTCCTCCTTGTAGCCGGCGCGCGCGAGGTTGATGCCCGCAGCGAACCGTGCCTGCAGCGCCAGCGCGTCGGGCGCCTTGGCGTCGGCGAGCAGCGCCGAGCGCAGGAAATAGTCGGCGGCGGCGGGATTGCGGCCGGCGAGCTCCTGGATGCGGCCGAGCCCGAACAGGATTCCACGTGCATCGTTGCCGGCAGCGAGCGGCAGCATGAGGTCGAAGACCTCGCCGGCCGCGTCGGGCTGGCCGGAGTCGAGCAACTCCCGCGCGAGCCCTGCGCCGCGCCGAACGAGTTCGGGGGAAAGCGATTTTCTGCCCGCGAACGCGCGCTTCAGCGCGGCGACGCCCTCGTCCGCCTTTCCCGAACGGACCTGGACCGCGGCCAGGCGCAGCGACCATTCCTCGGCGCCCATGTTCGGCGGCGTGGCAATCCCGTCCCAGTAGCGCCACGCGGTCGCCGGGTCGTCATGGATCTCGGCCGCGGTCCCGAGTAGGTAGCGCGCATGCGGATCGATCGCGCGAATCTCCATACCGGATTCCTCGAACAGTCGCAGCGCCGCACGGTCGAGACCATCGCTCACGAGCGAAAAAACCAGCTGCAGCTGCGCGCTGTACCGCGTCGCCGGCACCTGGCCCCGCCGCGCGAGATAGCCGTAGAGAGCGCGCGCGAGCGGCGGGGCAGTGCCGAGGCGGCGGGCGGCGAGGTCCGCCCAGTTGAGGTCGTCGCCCGCGAGCAGCCCGTTCTGGTTGGCGGCTTCCTGTGCCGCTGAAAAATAGTTCTGCCACAGTTGCCGTGCGAGGACGGCCACGGACTGCGGCGCGCCGGGATCGCCGCTGTTCAGCCCGCGCTCCTGCGCTTCGGCGAGCAACAGCGCGTTCTTCTGCCGCCGTGCTGCCTCCGCGATCACGCGCCAGTAGGCGGGGTCGTTCGCCTTTGCGAGCAGCGCACGCGCCTGCCCGACGGTCGCGTCGGGCGTCGCAAGGCCGGTCTTGAGCCGCAGCATGAGCTTGGCGGGGCTGGCTTCATCCAGGCTCGCCAGCCAGTTCACCGCCTCCTGCTCCATGCCAAGATCGAGGAGCGCCTCGACGAAGCGCTCGGCGACGCCGCGCTCAAGCGGCCGGTAGTCCTGTTGATAGCGCAGCATGCCGCGGAACGCCGAGTCACCCTGCCGCTCGGCAAGGTGGCTCTCGATGACGAGGAGCCGCGCGGCGCGAGCCTCTTCGGGCGTCGCCTCAAGCTGCCACAGCAGGCGGGCAGCGTAAGCGCGCGCCGCTTCGCTCCGTCCCGTGGCCAGCGCTGCGCGCCCCGCGTCGAGCAGGCACTGCCGCAATGCCGCCTGTGGCATGTTGCCGGGCAGCCCTGCCGCGCGCTTGAGCGCCTCGTCGTTGAGCTTGAGCCCGACCAGCAGGTGCATGCGCAGCGCCTCCCACTCGGCCCAGCGCGGCGCGCCGGAGTCGCGTGGCTGCAGCTGCTCGACGCGGGCGAGCGCGAGCCGCGACGCTCCGGACGCGGTTAATTCGCGCGCCGTCTCCAATGCCGAGGCGGCGCCAACGCAGGCCAGGCAGATCAGCGTAAGCAATATCCGCATCAGCTCATTCTAGTGCCGTTCCAACTTGTTTCGCCAAGTACGGGCAGCTCGCTTGCCAGCGATATCGGGGTCTGCACAGCTGACTGGATCATCCACAAACAGTTGGAACGGCACTAGCTCCCACAGGCGCCGCCTTACGGTTCGGAATGACTATAAAAAAAGCGGCCACCGCGGCCGCTTTTTTTGGGCGCTTCCGCGCTTACTCTTTGGACTCGACCTGCCCGCCTTCCTCGCCGCCCTCGAGCTTCTCGCGGATGCGGGCCTTCTTGCCGGTGCGCTCTCTCAGGTAGTAGAGCTTCGCCCGCCCCACGTCGCCGCGGCGCTTGACCTCGATGCTCGCGATCAGCGGCGAATAGGTCTGGAACGTGCGTTCCACGCCCTCGCCGGAGGAGATCTTGCGCACGATGAAGGAGGAGTTGAGCCCGCGGTTGCGCTTGGCGATCACCACGCCCTCGTAGGCCTGCACGCGCTTGCGGTCGCCCTCCATCACGTTGACGTTGACCACTACCGTGTCGCCGCTCGAGAACTCGGGAATCTCCTTCCCGAGCCGCTTGATCTCATCGGCCTCGAGCTGTTTGATGATGTCCATGTTCAAGCCTCTTTCCTGTATTCGTCCAGCAGCTTTCGTTCCTCGTCGGTGAGTCCCCGCTGCTCGAGCAGCTCCGGCCGCCGCCGCCACGTGCGCCCCAGCGCCTGCTTCAGCCGCCAGCGGGCGATGTCGGCGTGATTGCCCGAGAGCAGCACCTGCGGCACCGCCTCGCCCTCGTAAACCTCGGGGCGGGTGTAGTGCGGGCAATCGAGCAGCCCGTTCGCGAATGAGTCCTGGCTCGCCGACTCCGCGTCGCCCAGCGCGCCGGGCATCTGCCGCACCACAGCGTCCATCACCACCATCGCCGCCAGCTCGCCCCCCGTGAGCACGTAGTCGCCGATCGAGATCTCCTCGTCGACCGCGCGGGCGAGCAGCCTCTCGTCCACGCCCTCGTAGCGCCCGGCGAGGAGCACCAGCCCCTGCAACGCCGCGTATTCCATCACCAGCCGGTGGTCGAGCGGGCGGCCCTGCGGCGAGAGGTAAACCGTTCTCGCCTGCTTCACGCCCGTGCTCTTCTGCCGCTGGCGCGCCGCCTTGAGCGCCATTTCCAGCGGCTCCACCATCATCACCATTCCGGGGCCGCCGCCGTACGGGCGATCGTCCACGGTGCGGTAGCTGTTCGCCGCGAAGCTCCGCGGGTTCCACAGCACCAGCTCGAACAGCCTCCTCTCCCGGGCCCGGCCCGTCACCCCGCTGTCGGTGACGGCCTCGAACATCTCCGGGAACAGCGTGACTACGTCGAATTGATACATCAGTAGTCCGCGTCCCACTCAACCTGCACCACGCCAGCGGCCAAGTCCACATCCCGGATCACCTCCGCGATGAACGGGATCAGCCGCTCGCGCTCACCGGCCACCACCAGCACGTCGTTCGCGCCGGTCTGCAAGACACCGGTGATCCGACCGAGCGCCTGCGCGCTTCCGTTCACCACCGCGAGGTCGATCAGATCGGCCCAGTAATATTCGCCACTCCGCGTCCGGGGCAGCGCCGCTCGCGGCACCGCTACCGATTTTCCCCGTAATGCCGCAGCGGCGTCGCAGTCATTGCAACCTTCGAGCCTGGCGACCACCGTGCGGCCCTGCACTCTTGCTTCCGTGACTACGATTTCCCGCCAGTCGTCTTCGCCGCCGACACACCAGGTCTTGTAGGCCAGTAGATTTCCGGTTGCCGCGGTGTTCGGCTGTACCCTGATCCAGCCCTTGACGCCAAACGGGGCGGAGATCCGCCCCATCGTCACCAGCCGCTCAGGCAGATGCCTTCTGTTCACCGAGTTGCTTGACGAGCCGCGCCACGGTGCTGGAGAGCTGCGCGCCCTTGCCTTTCCAGTACGTCAGGCGCGCGCCGTCGATGCGCAGCCGCTCGCGGCCCTCGGGCGCCTTGGGATCGTAGAAACCGATGCGCTCGATGAAGCGGCCGTCGCGCGCGCGGCGCGAGTCTGCCACCACCAGGTTGAAGAACGGGCGCTTCGTGGCGCCGCCGCGTGCCAGACGGATGACTACCATATGATGTATTGCCTGCCCTGAAATGCGGAAAGGGCGTGATTTTACGCTAGATTTTCGCCTTTAGGCAAGGCGAATGGCGCGTGGCTACAACGCGTACAGGGGAAGACTATCGCCCCATGAACCACGCGCCATTAACCTGATGATTCGCTTTCAATACGCCCGCGGTCGCCCAGGGTCATTACGGTAAACTGCGGCGTCGTTTGAGGGAAACCACCATGAACTCACCTTACGATACCTCTCACCGCATCGAAGCTGCGCTTGCGGAGCGCTTAGGGGCGAAATTGCGCGCCGACGCCAGCCTGCCGGGTCTGGATGAGCTGGCGCGCATCGCTGAGCACCGCTCCCACCGCAAGTTTGCAGGTCGCCCGGTGGACCCGGCGCTGCTCCAGCTGCTCTTCGCTTGCGCCTTCTCGGCACCATCGAAGTCCGACCTGCAACAGGCCGACATCGTGCACGTCGGCGACCGCGCAAAGGTGCGGGCGATCGCGGAGGGAATCCCGGACATGCCGTGGATCGCCGACGCGCCGGTGTTCCTGGTGTTTCTCGCCAACAACCGCCGCATCCGGCAAATCGGCGAGTGGCGCGGCAAGCCGTTCGCCAACGATCACCTCGATCATTTCCTGAACGCCGCGGTGGACGCCGCGCTCGTGATGATGAGCTTCATCCGCGCGGCGGAAGCGGTCGGGCTCGGCGCGTGCCCGGTGAGCCACGTGCGCAATCATCCGCACGAGCTGAGCCGGCTGCTCGCGCTGCCCGACGGGGTATTTCCGTTAGCGGGCCTGTGCGTCGGCTATCCCGCCGAGCCCGGCCGCATCACGCCGCGCCTGCCGCTCGAAGTGACCGTGCACGTGGACCGCTACGACGAGACCGGCATCCGGGAGAAGATCGATGCCTACGACCGGCGCCGCCACGCGCTGCTACCGTACCGCAAACAACGGTACGCCGATCGTTACGCAAACGTGGATTTCTACGGCTGGTCGGAAGACAAGGCGCGCCAGTACTCGGTGTCCGAGCGTGCCGATTTCGGCGCATTCGTCCGCAGCAAAGGGTTTAGCTTGAATTAGATTCTCGGGGCCCCTGAGAGCCGCCGAGCAGCGCAGATCAGGCAAGGGGTGCGGCTGTGACTCGTTAGCCGCAGGCCCGTTTGCGGGAACAGCCGCAAAACCGCAGTCCACTGACGGCTCCATAGCCTCAAATCGCTCTCCCCCAGCACGTGATCCAAACCTGATCTGCGGCGTCGGCGAGCACTGAGCAAGCCTCGTGTACGCAAGACCTGCCAGAAGGCTCCTCCGCCTGATGAACAAGGAGACTAACGCTGCAGGCTCTCAACCGCGTCTTTCCATGCACGGTACTCGGTAAGACGTAGCTGGTAGCGCGCGATGTTCCCTTCGTGCAAGTGTTCCAGATCAGTAAGCGCCATCTCGACGAAGTGGTCGAGGTCGCCGGCAGGAACCAGGGATTTCGCGACAGAACGAACAACGCCATCAGTCGGGGGTTGACGCAGGCGAACAACGGTGGCGACGGTTTCGATCAAGGCGGCACGGAATTTGAGCCGGAATGGATCGGGTTCTGGCAGTGACTGCTTCACCGCAAGATAACGCTGGCACGAACGCTCGTAGGCCCACACGAATACGTCGCGCAACAGCTCAATGCGGTTCAGCTCGTAGACGCCGAGTGTGCCATCGACGTATGCGCGTTCCGGCACGTCCACGAAGGAAAGGGGACACAGGTTTCGCTGGATGAGCGAGATGTTCGCCCCCAAGCGAGAGACGCGTTTGTTGACGTCGATGAATGGCTGCAAATAGGGAATCTGCACCATGATGAAGAACGCCTGCTCGAATGGATCGCCGATCGCGCCCGCCTTGTCGAGAATCAGCCGGAAGTAATCCTCGATCTGTTGGGGAATTGCCAGCGGATGGAACACCGTCCCCCCAATGTCAACTATGGCCTCACGAACGCGCCCGCTGTCCCTGGGGTTTGAAAGCAGGTTTTCCGACAACAAAGCGTGCAGGTTGAAAAAAGTGTAGACGTTGAACCCGATCTCCTCCGCGTTCTGGACGACCAGTTCGATGGCGGCCTTGTGGTTAAGGATCATCTGCGCTTCGCGCCGATCCTTGCCCTCCGCAGCCTGGCCTTTCTCAATCAGGTTCTCGGTATCGAGGCGAGTGTAGGTGTTGCCTTCGAGCCGGCTGGAGGCCCAGGACAGATCGATTAGCAGCCTGTTGAGGATGTCGCGTGCGTACGTGCCGGCGGGGCGCTCGGCGCCAGGTGGGCGGCCGATTCGCCCTAGATGCTCGCGGATGTCGGACGGCAGATAGAAGGTTTCGTTCGGCCGATACGACTCCACGAACTCGCGGACATATCCGACGGGCTTGCGTTGCTGAATCGCTTGCCGGACGTAGTCGCGCACTTCCCGCCCGGCGTCCGAGAGCGGAACGTAAGTCTCCGCTTCAGCTTTGAGTTGATCTCCAGCTTCGGCAATGTGAGCGCGTGCCTCGACCCCTGCCGTGGTCTTAGGTGCTTGGGTGGGGAGCACGTAGGTCAGCGCGCGGGCCTCGCCTTGGCGCCGCAAGCGACCTTGGTCTACCAATGCGTTAAGTCGGCGAATCAGCGTACGGCGGCTGATCTTTCCTTTCAGCCGCTTTTCGAGGACGCGAACTCCTACGCCATCAGCGTATTGGCTGATGATGTTCAGGATGGATTCAAGCTCGTCGAGCCTGAGTTGTTTTGGCACGATTTCCCCTGTTTTGTCACGATTAGCCGAATTCGTGCCATATTAATACCTAAGTGTTTGTAATTCAATATATTAAAAATGGCACGATTATACGAAATCGTGCCAAATATAGGGTGGGCCTAACCCACTGATATCACTTGTGCTTCTTGTCGGCGTGATCGGCGTCCATCGGCGGCTAAATTCCTCCTCTTTTAGGAGTGCGCGCCGAAGGAGCTAGCGCATTCCTGGAAACATTCCCTTCATGTTCCGCATCATCTTGGCGACGCCGCCCTTAGCCATCATCTTCATCATCTTCTGCGTCTGCTCGAACTGGTTGAGCAGGCGGTTCACTTCCTGAACGGTCACGCCGGCGCCGGTCGCGATGCGGCGCTTGCGCGAGGCCTTGATGACCTCGGGTTTTGCCCGCTCCTCGCGCGTCATGGCGTTGATAATGCCTTCGATGCGGCGGATCGTCCTCGCGTCCATGCCCGGCGCGCCCTGGGCGAGCCGCGCGAGATTGCCGGGGAGCTTGTCCGCGAGCGCGGCGAGCCCGCCCATCTTCTTCATCTGTACCACCTGCTGCTTGAAGTCCTCGAGGTCGAAGTCCTTGCCCGACTTCACCTTCTGCGCGAGCTTCTCCGCCTCCGCGACATCGACTGTCTTCCGCACGTCCTCGAGGAGCGAGAGCACGTCGCCCATGCCGAGGATGCGCGAGGCCATGCGGTCGGGATGGAACGGCTCGAGCGCGTCCAGCTTCTCGCCGACGCCCGCGAACTTGATCGGCTTGCCGGTGATCTCCCGCACCGACAGCGCCGCGCCGCCGCGCGCATCACCGTCGAGCTTGGTGAGGATGACGCCGGTCAACGGCAGCGCGTCGCCAAACGCCTTGGCCGTGTTCACCGCGTCCTGGCCCTGCATCGAGTCCACGATGAACAGCGTCTCGACCGGCGCGAGCGCCGCGTGCAACTCGGTGATCTCGCGCATCATCGCCTCGTCGATCGCAAGCCGCCCCGCGCTGTCCACGATCAGCACGTCGGCATAGTGCGTGCGCGCGTGAGCGAGCGCGCGGGACGCGATATCCACCGGTTTCTCGCCGATCGCGGACGGAAAGAATTCGGCCTCGACCTGCGCCGCCAGCGTTTTCAGCTGTTCGATCGCCGCCGGCCGGTAGACATCGCAGCTCGCGAGCAGTACTTTCTTCTTGAGCTCGGTCTTCAACCAGCGCGCGAGCTTGCCGGCCGTCGTGGTCTTGCCCGAGCCCTGCAGCCCCGCGAGCAGGATCACCGCGGGCGGTCGCGTGGCGAGATCGAGCGCATCGTTCTTCTCGCCCATCAGCGCGACGAGCTCGCGGTAGACCACGCCGACCGCCGCCTGCCCCGGCGTCAGGCTGCCGATCACCTCCTCCCCGAGCGCCTTCTCGCGCACCCGTTCGATGAAGGTCCTCACCACCGGCAATGCGACGTCGGCTTCGAGCAGCGCGACGCGCACTTCGCGCAGCGCTTCCTGGATGTTGGACTCGGTGAGCCGCGCCTCGCCACGCAGCGTCTTGATCGCGCGCGACAGGCGCTCCGTCAGTTGGTCGAACACGGGAAATAGTTGGTGTAGACTCGAAAGGTGCCGGAGATTCTACCTTACCTCGTCAACGCCTTGCTCTATGGCGCGCTTGCGCTCTACTCCTGGCGCAACCGCTGGAGAGCGGCGGCCAACGCACCGTCGCCCGCCGCCCCTGTCAACGTCATCGAGCATTACGGCGTGCTCGTGCCGCTCGGTCTGCACGCCGTCCTCATCGCGCGCGCGATGTTCGCGCCCGACGGCCTCCACCTCGGCGTCGGCAATGCGGTGTCGGCGATCCTCTGGCTCACGGTGCTGATCTACTGGGCCGGCAACTTCTTCTACCGGCTCGACGGGCTGCAGTCGCTGGTGCTGCCGGTGGCGGCGGTCGCTGCGCTGCTGCCGGCCGTGCTGCCCTCGGTGAGGCCATTGCCCAACACCGAGCTGGTGGTGTTCAAGGTCCACCTGTTGATCGCGATGCTCGCCTACAGCCTGTTCACCATAGCATCGCTGCACACGCTCTTGATGGCGCTGCTCGAGCGGCGCCTGCACGACGGCGGCCTGCCGCGGGCGCTGCAGGGGCTGCCGCCGCTGCTGACGATGGAGACGTTGCTGTTCCGCATCATCTGGGCGGGCTTCATCCTGCTCACGGCGACGCTCGCGAGCGGCGTGTTGTACTCGGAGGAGCTGTTCGGTCGCGCGGCGCGGTTCAATCACAAGACGGTGTTCGGCGTGCTCTCGTGGATCATCTTTGCGGCGCTCCTCGGTGGCCGGCATGTCTACGGCTGGCGGGGCCGGGTGGCGGTGCGCTGGACGCTTACCGGCTTCCTCATGCTGGTGCTCGCCTACGTCGGCAGCAAGTTCGTCCTCGAAGTAATTCTAGGCAGAGCCTAGAATTACTGATGTACAGGAAGCAGATTGGGTTCGGAGCGTAGTTGCTTCAATCCGCAACCCTAATTCCATATTCCTCAGCCGTTCTTGACAGCGTCAAGAACGGCTCCGATACTGGATTTTCCACTACCACCTCTCGGTTGCCTCCGTGAACATTATCCCGTTGTCGACGCTGTTCGCCGTGTTGTTCGTGCTCCTGATCGCTTCGGCGTTTTTCGCGATCTCCGAAACCAGCATGATGGCGCTCAACCGCTACCGCGTGAGACACCTCACCCAGGCGGGCCACCGCGGAGCGCGGTTGACCACCCAGCTGCTCGCGCAGACCGACCAGTTTCTCGGCGTGGTGCTGCTCGGCAACACCGTGATCAATGCCGCGGCGGCGTTGCTGGTCGGCGAAATCGCGAGCCGTTATCTCGGGCACAGCCAGTGGGCGCTGCTGGTCGCGACCACGGCCGCGGCGTTCGCGATCCTGGTATTCAGCGAAATCACGCCTAAGGTGGCCGGCGCCAGGTATCCGGAAACGATTGCGTTGCCGGCGAGCTACGTGCTCGTTCCGCTGCTCAAGCTGGCGCGGCCGATAATGTGGTTCGTCAACCTGTTCGTTCGGCCGCTGCTGTGGATGATACGGCTCAAGCCGCGGCCCGAAGGGGCGCACACGCTGACCCTGCAGGAGCTGCGCATGCTGGTGCTCGAAGCCGGCTACCTGCCGCAGAAGCACCAGAGCATCCTAT
>JBGQGU010000042.1:0-11623 GCA_041497655.1 Gammaproteobacteria bacterium | reverse complement strand
TTCCCACGCGAGCGGCTGCAACAGCACTTTCAGCGCGTCGAGGACGAGATAGCCGCCGTTGGCGCGGTGCAGGCTCCCCGCCTTGATGAGCGTGAAGTCGGTCACCAGCGCGCCCATCTGCGCGATGTGCTCGATGCGCCCCACCAGGTTGTCGTGCGTCGGGTGGTCCTCGTAGACGATCGGCGCGCGATCCGTGCCGCCGCGCTCGATCAACACGTTCACCTGGTAGCGGCGCAGGAACGATTCGCCTGATTCGGGCAACGGCAATGGCACGCCGAAGAGCGTCGGTTGCTCGCCGTCCTTGGGCTGCCGGAAAATCTCGGCGTGGTCGAGCACGTCCTCCTGCATGCTGGCGAGGTGCTGCCGCACGGCGGGCAGCGCGTCGTATTCGGCCTTCAGCTCCTCGGTCAGCCCGTTGACCGCCGTGCGCGTGACCTGCCGGTTCAACTCGCGCAGTTTCCGCTGCGCCTCGCGCCGCCACTTCGGCATGTCGTGGATGGCGCTTTCCAGTTCCTCTTGCAGAACGGAAATGGCGCTCTCCAGGCGCTGCTGCTCCGCTTCAGGCAGCTTGCGGTACTCCTCCGGGCTCATCACACCGTCGCCGTGCCGGGGGGCGAAACCGAATCCGGCCGGCGTACGCAACAGCGCGATGCCCTGGTTCTTGGCGCGCTCACCGACCGCCCCCACGGCCTGCTCCTGTCGTTCGCTGAATTCCGCCTCGATCTCGCGGTGCTTGGCGCGATACTCGGTGGACTCGAACGCGGCCGGGATAGCCGCCCGCAGATCCTCCACCAGGCGCGCCATGTCCTGCCTGAACCGGGATGCCCGTCCGGCGGGCAGCTGGACGGCGCGCGGCTTGTGCGGTGTGTCGAAATTGAACACGTAGCACCAGTCGGACGGCGCCTGACCGCGCGGCGCCAGCCGCTCGAGATGCCGCCGTATGATCGTGCGGCGACCGAGGCCCTCGGGTCCCATCGCGAACAGGTTGTAACCGTCGCGCCCCATACCGACTCCAAACTCGATTGCATTCACCGCGCGCGCCTGGCCGAGGACCTGCGCAAGGTCCTCCAGCTCGTCGGTCGTCTGGAACTTGAACTGGTCCGGATCGCAGCGCCGGCAGAGATCGGTGGCGGCCAGCGACCGGAGGGAATCGGGGTGCGAGGTGCTCATGTTCATTGACGATGCGGTCGGGAGGCCCGCTGCCGGGTCCACCGGGAACACTCTGCAGCCTAATCCCCGTCAGCGGCCGCGATTTGATGCAGATCAACCCGGACGGGCGGCCACCACGCGCCTGAGCTTGCCGCTCGCTTCACTCCGTTCCAGCGGCCCCGGCTCGAAGTGAAGCTCGACAGCTGGCAGCCCCTGCGTATCCAGAAAAGCGCGCAGGGCGCACTCCACCTTGCGCCACAGTGGCGCATGACCCGCCCCGCTCGGCATCTGGAGACGGACACCGAGGACGTCGGGCGCCGTCTGGATGATCTGGAACTGATGTGCTCCCGCGTGTTCCTCGATCACGGTCGTGAGCGCCAGCGGGAGCAGCTCGACGCGGTCGCCGTTTGCGTTCGTGAGACCGAGCACGTCGTCGCTTCTCCCTTCCACGCGCAGAACCGGGAACGGACTGCCGCAGGCACAGGGCTCGGGGTCGAACGCAATGCTGTCGCCCAGGTCGTAGCGGATAATCGGTTGGACGCGGTTCGCCAGATTGGTGAGGAGCACCGTGTGCGAGGTCTCGCCGGGTGCCACCGGGCGATAGTCACGGTCCACCGGTTCGAGCATCACCCAGTCCGAGTTCAGGTGCAGTTGGCCATGATCGCACTCGCAGGCGATGCTCATGCATTCCGAGGCGCCATACTCCTCGAGGATTCTGCACTGAAAGGTCTCGCGGACCTCCGCGCGGCAAACCGCTGACAGCATTTCCCCGCCGAGCCAGACGGCCGAAGGCCTGATCCCGAGCCGGCCGGCGCGCTGCTCCGCCGCAAGGAGGCTCGCGGCCGTCGGATAGGTCGCGATGAATGAAGGTTCATATTCGTTGAGCGCCTCGATGAGGCGCGGCAGCGGCTCGAGGATCGAGAACACCCGCAGCCGGTCGGCGAGCGCCGGCGCCAACAACCGCATCCGCTCGATGGAAGAAACCCCGGCAAAGTGACCGCCGGTGGCCGCGATCATTGCGTAACGTCCGCCGGCGAACAGCAGGCTCCCGAGGAAGCCCGGCGCCAGCAACCCGCGGCCGAGTCGCAGCATCTCGAGCGCGTCGTACACGGCGAGGGCCTGCCCGTCGTGGACGAACAGCCCCGGCTCCCCGGTGGTTCCCGAGCTGGTCCATGCCGCGTAACGGCCAAGATACGGCTGCCCGACGCGTCCTGGATCGGTCACGAACGCGCTGGCCGCCTCGTGCGTGACATCCGGGTCGGTCACCCAATCGTCGAACCGGTCCATGAGCGAGCCGCGGGTGACCGGCGGCACCTGGCGCGGCTGGATATCCGCCTGCGGCAGCGGGCGGTAGAGCTCGGCGTAGTACGGCGAGCGAGCGAGCGCGAATTGCACGATCTCGGAAAAGCGCCGCGCGGAGCGGGCGGCGATCTCCTCCCGGCTCGCCGCAGCGGCGAGCCAGATATCCCACACTGCGGGGGCCAGGCTCCAATAGGCGAGCGGCGAGAAGGGATCGCCCCCCGGTCGGACGCTGGCGGGTTCAGGACTGGCCAGCGTCATGAACCGCGCTCCCCCGTCCCCGCGCCGCGGCGCGACGCCGCATGAACGCCTTGCGGCCCTCCTCCAGAACCAGCATCGCCGCGGCGAACGGCAGCATGAACAACCACGCTTCCGCGCCGATCGGCGCGGTTCCGAAAACGACGTTGCCCCAGGGCGTGTAGGCGATCGCCAGGATCAGCGCGAGCTCGATGGCAATGCCCCAGAGGATGAGGGAATTGCTGTTGAGCCCGAACGCGAATGCCGACTCGCGCGGGTGCCGGCACAGGAAGACGTTCACGACCTGCGTCACCACGATCGCCGCGAGGCATGCGGTGGTCGCCTCCAGGTAAAGCGATTCGGTCTTTGCCAGCGTCTGCCCGTACTCCCAGCCACCGATGTTCAACACGAAGAAGAACGCCGCCATCGCTGCAACCGCCTCGATGACGCCGAGGTAGAGGTAGGCGCGCGCCAGCAGCGGCCAGTCGAGCAGGCGTTCGGTCCGCCGGCGCGGCGCCACCCGCATCGTGCCGGGATCCGGCTTCTCCGCGCCGAGCGCCAGCGCGGGAATCATGTCGGTACCGAGGTCCACCGCCAGTATCTGCATGATGGTGAGCGGCAGCGGGATCCTGAACAGCACGAAAGCGAGATACGGCACGATCTCGGGAATGTTGGAAGACAGGATGTAGGTGAGGAACTTGCGGATGTTCTGGAACACCGCCCGCCCCTCCTCGACCGCGTTGACGATGCTCGCGAAGTTGTCGTCGAGCAGGATCATGTCGGCCGCCTCCCGCGCGACGTCCGTGCCCACCACGCCCATCGCGATGCCGATGTCGGCGCGCTTCAGCGCCGGAGCGTCGTTGACGCCGTCGCCGGTGACGGCGACCACGTGCTGCTTGCGCTGCAGCGCCTCCACGATGCGCAGCTTTTGGTCGGCGGTCACGCGCGCAAAGAGCACGTCCGGCGTGTCGAGCGCGAGCTGCAACTGCGTGTCGGAGAGACGTCGCAAATCCTCGCCCAGCACCACCGCGGGTTCCCGCGCGAGACCGATTTCGCGCGCGATCGCGCGGGCCGTATGCGGATGGTCGCCCGTGACCATGATCACCTTGATGCCGGCGGCGCGGCATCTTGTGATCGCTTCCGGCACCTCGGGCCGCGGCGGGTCCTCGAGCCCGACGAGACCCGCCAGGACCAGCTCCTCCTCCCAGTGCTCGCGATCGGCGTCGTCGGGCAACGCGCGATAGGCGAACGCCAGCACGCGCAGTCCCGCCGCCGCCATCTCTTCCTGCGCGCCGATGAACCGCGCCCGAAGCTCGCCCGCGAGCGGTTGGATGCCGTCCGCGGCGAGCACGCTGCGGCAGAGCGGCAGCACCGCCTCCGGCGCCCCCTTGCAGTACAGCATCCGGCCCGCCGGCGCGCGATGCACGGTGGACATGCGCCTGCGGTCGGCATCGAACGGCACTTCGTCGACCCGTTCGTAGCGCGGCAGGGTTCCCGCCTGTTCGGCCATTTCCACCAGCGCAGCCTCCATCGGGTCGCCTAGCCTCCGCCGCGCTCCATTCTCGCTCACCCATCGCACGTTGTGGCACAGCGCGGCGGCCTCGAACAGCTTTGAATGGCGCGCCACCTCCGCCGCCCCCATGTGCGAGGGCTCCCGCAACCCATCGCCGATGAACAGGCGCCTCACGGTCATGCGATTCTCCGTGAGCGTTCCGGTCTTGTCCGTGCAGATGACCGTGGCGGCGCCGAGCGTCTCGACCGCCGGGAGGTGCCGGATGAGCGCTCTTCGCTTCGCCATGCGCTGCGTCGCCATCGCCAGCGACAGCGTCACCGTCGGCAGCAGGCCCTCCGGGACATTGGCGACGATGATGCCGATGGCGAAAATGAAGTTCTCCCAGAACGAAAGCCCGAGCAGCCGCCCGATCATGAAGAACACGATGCCGAGCGCCGTGGCGAGCACCGCCACCAGGCGCGACAGGCGCGCGATCTCGCGCTGCAACGGCGACGGCGGCTCGCCGCCCGCTTGCGTAAGACGCGCGATCTTCCCGAATTCGGTACGCATCCCCGTCGCGAACACCAGCGCCTTCCCCTCCCCCGCGACGACCGTGGTGCCCGCCAGCAGCACGTTGTGGCTCTGCAACAGGTCGTCTTCCGCGCTGGCTGCGGCGCTGCGCGCTTTCGGCAGCGACTCGCCGGTGATAGTGGCAAGGTTGACGCGCACGGCGAACGATTCGATCAACCGGCAATCCGCCGGCACGCTCTCGCCTTCACCCACCAGGACCATGTCGCCCGGCACCAGGTCCTCCGCCGGCAAGCGGCTCGCTAACCCGTCGCGCAGCGCGGTGACTTGGTGCGGCAGCAGGCGCTTCAGTGCGGCGATCGCCCGTTCCGCTCGATACTCCTGCCAGAAGGAAAAAATGCCGTTGATGGCGATCACGCCGATGATCGCCCAGCCGAGTGTCGCCATGCCCTGGCCCGGATCATGGAGGTCGGCGACGAAGGCGAGGCCCGCCGCGAGCCACAGGATCAGCGCGAAGAAATGAACGAATTCGCGTGAGAAACGCAGCGCGAGCGACTCGCCCTTCGCTTCCTCGACGCGGTTCGGACCGTATTCGGCGAGCCGGCGCCGCACCTCGCTTCCGGCAAGCCCGGTGGCGTGGCTGCGCAGGCTGGCGATGGCCTCATCCGGCGTGAGATGCGTGATTCGCATGGGCGTCCGGCCGTCGTTCTTCGCCGTGCCGGCGCGCGCGCCGCGCAGCTACGCGCCGAGCGCCCGCAGCGGCTCCGTGTACGGGTATCCCCGCGCTTCCGCCACTTCGCGCCGCGTCACGGCGCCGCGGCAGACATTGAGGCCGTTGCGCAAGTGCTCGTTCAACTTGAGCGCCTGCACCACGCCGCGGTCGGCGAGCTCCTTCACGAAAGGAAGCGTGGCGTGGTTGAGCGCGTAAGTCGAGGTGCGGGGCACCGCGCCCGGCATGTTCGCGACGCAATAGTGGACGATCCCGTCCACCGTATACACCGGATCGGCGTGGGTGGTCGGGCGCGAGGTCTCGAAGCAGCCGCCCTGGTCTATCGACACATCTACGACCACGGCGCCCTGCTTCATCCCGGCGAGCATGGCGCGGGTGACGAGCTTCGGCGCAAGTCCTCCCGGCACCATGGCCGTGGCGATCACCGCGTCAGCGCCACGCAGCTGCTCCTCGATGACTTGAGGCGTCGAGATCATGCTCTTCAGCCGCGGACCGAGCTGCGCCGACAGCCGTTCGAGCGGACCGGACGAGCGGCTGAGCACGGTAACCTCCGCGCCCATGCCGAGCGCGATCCGCGCCGCGTTCGAGCCCACTACGCCCGCTCCCAACACCAGGATGCGGGCCGGCAACACGCCCGCCGCCCCCGAAATCAACACGCCTCGCCCGCCGTGCGGCCGCTCCAGAAAGTGCGCCGCGACCTGGACCGCCATGCGCCCCGCCACCATCGACATCGGAGCGAGCAGCGGCAGGCCGCCGCCGGGCGAGGTCACGGTTTCGTAGGCGATCGCGATAGCGCCGCTCTTCACCAGGTCGCGAGTCTGTTCCGCGTCCGGCGCAAGATGGAGATAAGTAAACAGCCCCTGGTCCGCGCGGAGCCACGCACGCTCCAGTGCGAGCGGCTCCTTCACCTTGACGATCAGTTCGGCCCGGGCGAAAACCTCGTCCGCCGTCGCCGCGATCACGCCACCCGCCGACGCGTAATCGGCGTCGGTTGCGCCGATCCCGGCACCGGCGTCCCGCTGCACCATGACGCGATGTCCCCGCGCCACGAGCTCGCGCACGCTTTCGGGGGTGAGGCCGACGCGGTATTCGTGGACCTTGATCTCTTTCGGCACCCCGATCAGCATGGCCCGCCCTAGACTCTCAACGCTCCAGCACGTAGGTGCCTGGCGCGTCGGCCAGTTTCGGGAATTCCTGCGTCGCGAGGGGCGGCGGCGCGCCGGGCTCTCCGCAGCGCTCGGCGAGCCAGGCCCGCCAGTCTTCCCACCAGCTCCCGGCGTGCTCCTGCGCGGTCGCATGCCACGCGTCGGCCCCCTGGCCGCGGTGCGCGGGCGCGACGCGGAAGTGGCGCTTCGGCGGCGTCACCGGCGGATTGACGATGCCGAGGATGTGACCCGAGCTGGAAAGCACGAAGCGCTTGCGTCCGGTGACCCAGCTGTTCAAGCGGAAGGTCTGCCGCCACGGCGCGATGTGGTCGTCCTCGGTGGCGACCTGGTAGAGCGGCGAGTGGATGCGCGCGAGATCGATCGGCTCGCCCGCGAGGGTGAGCGCATTCGGCTTGACGAGGCCGTTCCGCAGGTACATCTCGCGCAGGTAGAACTCGTGCATGCGATACGGCATGCGCGTGGTATCCATGTTCCAGTACAGCACGTCGTGCGGCGCGGGCCGCTCGCCGTAGAGCCACCCGTGCACCACGTAGTGCCAGATCAGGCTGTTCGAGCGCAGCAAGCGGAAGGTGGTCGCCATCTCGCGGCCGTCGAGATAGCCGCGCGTCTGCATCACGTGGGACAGCCAGCGCACGCTGCCTTCGTCGAGGAACACCTCGATGTCGCCGGGAGATTGGAAATCGACCAGCGACGCCAGCAGGGACCAATGCGCCACCGGCATGGCCGCGGGATCCGGGTAGCGGCGCGCGAGCCAGGCCATGTAGACCGCGAGCAGCGTGCCGCCGATGCAGTAGCCGACGGCGTGGACCTGTGCGGCGCCGCTTAACGCCCGCGCCACGCGCACCGCCTCGTCGACGCCCTGCGTCAGGTAGTCATCGAAACGGGTCTCGGCGAGGTCGGCGCCCGGGTTCTTCCAGCTCGTGATGTAGACGTCGAATCCCTCCTGCAGCAGGTAGCGCACGAGGCTCTTCTTCGGCTCGAGATCGAGCACGTAGAATTTGTTGATCCAGGGCGTCACGATCACGACCGGCGTCGGCCGCACCCGGTCCGCGACCGGCGCATAGTGAATCAACTCGAGCAGGCGGTTGCGGAATACGACCGCGCCCGCCGTCGTGGCGAGGTTACCTCCGACCTGGAAGTCCTCCGGCTCGGTCATGCGCACGGTTCCGGCGCGCACGTCGTCGAGGAAGATTTCGAAGCCGCGGCGCAGGCTGTCGCCACGGGTCTCGATCGCCTTGCGCACCGCCACCGGGTTCGTGAGCAGAAAATTGGTGGGCGCCACCGCGTTCAGCCAGTTCCGCCACCAGAACGCCGCGCGCCTGCGCTCCCTGAACGAGAGTCCGGGCGTATGGTAGAGCGCATCCTGCACGTGGCGCGTGGTGAAGAGGTAACCCTGCTTGAGCAGATCCCAGCCGAGTTCGTTCGTCCAGACGGGGTCGCTGAAGCGCGGGTCGTCGGGCTGCGGCCGCACGGCGTCCGGCGCCTCCCGCCCCAGGAGCCTCGCCCCCACGTTGAGCTGCAGTGCGGCGAGGTCCGTGGCGAATCGCATTGCGAGCTCCGCGAACTCCATCGGATGCAGCCCCCAGGCACCGTGGGCATGGGCGAGCGGCGCCACCATGCCGAACGGGTCGATCAGGCTCTCGACACCCTGGCGCATCTCCTTCAGCCGCTCGGCGGAAAGCCCGAGATCGGCGCCGATGCCCGCGCCTTCGCGCCCGCTGTCTGGAACAGGTTGCTGTGCGGTCATGTCAGGTGCCTGTGTCCTGCCTTCCGCCCTCGGTCATCCGGCGTGTCCGTTCACCCTCGTGACCGGCAAATCCTTCTACGCGGTCCCGCTCCAGCGCAGGTGTTCGGTATGCAAGCGGTTAGCTGTAACCCCGATCTTGCGCGTCTGGGTCTTGCCCGCGAAGGTCGCAGCGACGCTGTACTCGCCCGCCGGCAAGCGGGCCATGAAGAATGGACCATCGGCGACGTGCTCCAGCAGCTTGCGGCCTTTGGCGTCGCTCACCACGACCTTGACGCTGGCGACGTATTTGCCATCTGCCACCGAGAACACGAGCTTGAGATTGAAATCCTTTTCGAGCGCGCGCAGTTGCTCCCGCTCGGGCTTGCCGACGCCGCCGGAGAGGTAGCTGATCTCCCCCGCTTTCTTCACCTGCAGAGCCGCCGTGCTCTGCGCCTTCTGCTCCGGCACGTCCCAGCACTTCGGGTACCCGGGACATTTCCCCTTGGGGCTGCGTTGCGCGTGCGCAGCGCCGGCTGCCAGCAGCAAAGCGGTTCCGACCACGAATGTGCGTCGCATCATGATGATCTTCTTTCGTGATACCCAAAACGATGACGAGAAACGAGTGACGAATAACGAGTAACGGGTGTTCCGCCTCAGCCTTTGACACAGACCTTGGGACGCAGGAAGGCGACGCGACGCGCGAGTCCCGCCTGCTCGGTCGCCTCGGCAACGACGTCCACGTCCTTGTAGGCGCCCGGCGCTTCCTCGGCCACGCCGCGCATCGAGCGGGTGCGGATCAGAATGCCCTTCGCCGCCAGCTCGTCCACTAGTTGCCGGCCGCGCCATTGCTTGAGCGCCTGGTGCCGGCTCATCGCGCGCCCCGCGCCGTGGCTCGCCGATGAAAAGGCCTGCTCCTCGCTCGAGGGGGTGCCGGCCAGGATGTAGGAGCCGGTGCCCATGCTGCCGCCGATGACGACCGGCTGCCCGACCGCCCGATAGCATTCCGGCAATGCCGGATGGCCCGGACCGAATGCGCGCGTTGCGCCCTTGCGGTGCACGTAAAGCAGGCGTTTTTTCCCGTCCACTACGTGGTGTTCGCGCTTGCACGTGTTGTGGGAAACGTCGAACAGCGTCTCGAGCACCGCGCGCGGCATGAGGCGCGTAAAGCACTTTCGCGTGAGGTGAGTGAGGATCTGGCGGTTGGCAAGAGCGCAGTTGATCGCCGCATTCATCGCGCCGATGTACTGCTGGCCCTCGGGCGTGTTGATCGGTGCGCAGGCGAGCTCGCGGTCGGGAAGCCGGATGCCCAGGCGCGTGGCGGCCTTCGCCAGGCTCACCAGGTAATCGGTGCCGATCTGATGGCCCAGGCCGCGCGAGCCGCAATGGATCGAGACCAGGATCTGTCCCTGGCGCAGACCGTAGGCCTGCGCGGCGGCCTCGTCATGGATGCGGTCCACCACCTGCACCTCGAGATAATGATTGCCGGAGCCGAGCGTGCCCATCTCCCCGCGCTGGCGCTTCTTGGCGAGCGCGGAAACGTTTTCCACAACAGGGCCGGCCACCCGGCCGTGCTCCTCGATGAATTCAAGGTCGGCCTCGCTCCCGTACCCCTGCCGCACCGCCCACTGCGCGCCCCCGATCAGCACCGGATCGAGCTCCGCAGGGTTGAGCTTGAGCTCGCCTTCCTCGCCCAGCCCGGCGGGGATTTTTTCGAACAACTCGCGCGCGAGCGAGGGCAGTTCGCCCGCTACGTCCTGCAGCTGGAGATTGGTGCGCAGGCAGCGGATGCCGCAGGAGATGTCGAAACCCACGCCGCCGGCGGAGATGATTCCGCCCTGCTCGGGATCGAAAGCCGCGACGCCGCCGATCGGGAAGCCGTAGCCCCAGTGCGCGTCCGGCATGGTCATGGCGGGACCCACCAGCCCCGGCAGGCGCGCGACGTTGGTGATCTGCTCGATCACCTTGTCGTCCATGGTCGCGAGCAGCTCGCGGCTCCCGTAGAGCCTCACCTCACCGCGTGCTTCCCCCGGCGCGAGCGGCACCGTCCAGCGCCAGGCATCGATTCTCTGCAACCGCGAAAGATCCATCACTCGTTGCTCGTTAGATGAATGACTTTGTCGATCGCTTAAGGTTCCGCATCCCCGAGAAACGAGAAACGAGTCACGAGTAACGGTTGTGTCAGACGTCCACCACGCAGCGCGCGAGCCAGCCGTCGCGGTCCTGCTTCACTTCGAGCATCGTGAGCGTCGCGCCCTTCACTTCCACCCCGCGCTCGAGGTCGCGCCGCCATGGCTCGCCGCTCGCGCCGCCGCGCCAGTTTACGCCGTCGCGCTCGATCCAGAAGCGGCCGAAAACGAGACCGCGCTCGTGGGAGAGCGCCAGCAGCAAGTTGAGCCAGCGCACCAGCGCAATCTCGATGTCGGCCTCCTCGAACTCGAGATTCACCGCGTCCACCAGGTGCACCGCATCGAGGTCGCTCATGACTGCGAAAGTCGCTCGCGCCGCCGCCTCGAACGACTCCTCCAGAGTTGCGCCCCGCCCCACGACCCCGATGTCGGCGTCGTGCTCGAAATATTCATTGTTGCCGGGCTTGAGGATGGGCGCTGCGCTCATGACGAGATCATTGCTCGTGACCGCTTGGCGGGTTCCTGCCCATGCTATCCGTGTCAGGGGGGGCTCCCTTGATCTGCGTCAAACCAGGCGGGTGCGGAGTGAGGTGTACTGTAGTCCGGATTTCCCCTTATGGACACCGTGCTGATCAAACACAAGGTCCTGCGACGCGCACTGGGCGCGGTGCTGGTCGGCGTCGGCGCGGTGCTCATGTGGCTCGCGCCCGAGGTCTGGTCCGGTGTCGTGCTGCTGACGGCCGGCATCGCGCTCGAGATCGCAGGCATTGCGCTTGAACACCGGAACGGCCGGTCACGGGACGACTCCCATGCCGTGGAGCGATGAACGGTATCCGGTCTCGATGAAAAACCTGCGGCCGGGGCTGCGGCACAAGGCGATCGAGATCGCGAACGCGCTGCTGGCGGCGGGCCGGCCCGAGGGCCAGGCCATCCGCATCGCGATCTGGTCCGCCAAGCGCTGGGGAGCGGCGCATACTGCGCGCCGCGCGAGCGCCCTCCGCCTGCGCGACTAGCGCCGTTCCGTCGCGTCTAGCCGCGGCGCACGACGTTCGGGTTGCGCCGGTCCGAGACGATGCGGCCGTCCACCAGCTCGATGATGCGGTCGCAGCGCTGCGCAAGCCGCGGGTCGTGCGTGACGATCAGGAAGGTCGTCCCGCTCGTTTCGTTGAT
>JBGQGU010000041.1:0-11674 GCA_041497655.1 Gammaproteobacteria bacterium | reverse complement strand
TTCCGCAAGAGCGTGATGCGACCGGTCGTCGTGTGGGGCGCGGGCGTGACGACCATGTGGGCGCTGCTCGCCATACTCTTCATCGGCTGGGCCGACAACGTGAAGAGCTACCGCTCGATGATCGCTTCGATCCAACTGGTGCTGCCGAAGCAGTACGACTGCCTGGCGAGCCGCAATCTGGGCGAACCGCAGCGCGCGATGTTGCACTATTTCGCCGGCATCATTACCCACCGCGAGGAGGTCCCTGAGCGCCGCCGCTCGTGCGAGCTGCTGCTGGTGCAGGGCAGTTCGCAGGAAGAAATTGCGCCGCCCCGGCCCTGGCAGAAGATCTGGGAAGGCGCGCGCCCCGGCGACAAGGACGAGCGTTACCGGCTTTACTGGCGGATTGGCGCGCCGGTAAAGCCGTAAGAGCCCGTAACATAATGAAACACACGCTGCGCTGTCACGGTTTTGGCGGAGCAGGAGAGGTGGCTCGGGTCAGCCCCGCGTCCAGGAAGCTCCGAGAGTGAAGCCGCGAGCCAAAACCGCGCCAGCCCTCAAGGGGTTGCGGCCAGAATCGCCACTGGCTTTGTCGCTCGGCTTGCCAATATTCCAGATATTGGCTGCACCTCGCTTCGCGCCATTGCCAATTCTGGCTCGCACCGCACGCGCGTTTCATCATGTTACGGGCTCTAAGGGATGAAGGCAGAATGCCAAGCCCGACCGCATCGCTGCTTGCAACCGGGATGGAATTTCCTATCCCTTTACTTGTCACCCTCGGGGGGCGTAAGGTAATAATTTCAGAGAGGGAATTTCACCTTGCCGCCAACCGTTAGGAGGTCCGAGCGAAGAAGGAAAGGGCGGACACAACTCGAAATCAAATCGCTCGAAGACGCTCGCCGATTGGTCCAAGTCGTCAGCGCGCGGAACGTCGAGAACAACTCCGGGGTAAAGGCCTGGCAAATCGCCAAACAAGCCGCCTGGTTATTGCTCCTGGTCGTGGCATTCCTGGTGTATTACCTGATTGGCGTGATCTACGAAGCGCTGTCCCTGCTCTAGACGAATCTAATACCACTTAATCACCTGGTCCGCCCGCGCCAGCAGGTTGGGCGGAATGGTGACGCCGATCTGCTTGGCGGTCTTGGCGGCTCATTCACGTATGCTGTGCCGCACAACTTCTCGACACGGCTGGCGGTGCGGCGTAAACTCTGCACTCCCCGGAACGCCTGAGCTCAATCGGGGCCATTCAATAATCCTCTTAAAATCAGAAAGTTAAGGAGCAGGACATGGCAAGCGAACGCGAAGTGGTGGTGTTGTCCGGCGTGCGGACGGCGATCGGTGATTACGGCGGCGGGCTGAAGGACATCGCCCCGACCGAGCTCTCGGCGCAGGTGATACGCGAAGCGGTGAAGCGCGCCAAGATGGACGCGAAGGAAGTCGGCGCGTGCGTCATCGGCAACGTGATCCATACCGAGGCGAAGGACATGTACTTCTCGCGCGTTGCCGCACTCAAGGGTGGATTGCCGCAAGACTCCACCGCGCTCACGGTCAACCGCCTGTGCGGCAGCGGGCTGCAGGCGATCATTTCCGCCTCTCAAATGATCATGTTCGGCGACGCCGACATCGCGGTCGGCGGCGGCGCGGAATCCATGAGCCGCGGCGCCTACATCATGCCCACCCTGCGCTGGGGCCAGCGCATGAGCGACGGCAACGTGATCGACATGATGGTCGGCGCGCTGACCGATCCCTTCGACACCGTGCACATGGGCATCACCGCCGAGAATATCGCCGAGAAGTGGAAAATTTCGCGCGAGCAGCAAGACGAGTTCTCGGTGGAGAGCCACCGCCGCGCGATCAACGCAATCGAGAAGGGCTACTTCAAGGACCAGATCCTGCCGGTCGAGCTGAAGACCCGCAAGGGCACGGTCGTGTTCGACCGCGACGAGCATCCGCGCTCGGACGCCAGCATGGAAGGCATGGCCAAGCTGCGGGCCGCCTTCAAGAAGGACGGCTCGGTTACCGCAGGCAATGCTTCTGGTATCAACGACGGCGCGGCTGCCGTCGTCTTGATGGAGCGCGGCGCGGCGGAGAAGAAGGGACTCAAGCCGATGGCGCGGCTCGTCTCCTACGGCATCGCGGGCGTGGATCCCAAGATCATGGGCATCGGCCCGGTGCCGGCGTCCACGAAGGCGCTGGCCAGGGCGGGGCTCAAGGTCGAGCAGATGGACGTGATCGAGTCGAACGAGGCGTTCGCGGTGCAGGCGCTCGCCGTCAACTGCGATCTCAAGCTCGACCCCAGGAAGACCAACCCCAACGGCGGCGCGGTGGGCCTCGGTCACCCGATCGGCGCGACCGGCGCGGTTCTTACGGTCAAGGCGCTCTACGAATTGCAGCGCACCGGAGGCAAATATGCCCTGGTGACGATGTGCATCGGCGGCGGGCAGGGCATCGCGGCCGTTTTCGAGCGGCTGCACTGAGGGATGAGGGCGGAGGGGTGAGCCGGGGTACTCCCCTCCTGCCTGAGGAGGGGTGCCAGCGACGCAGGCGGGGTGGTGGGAGAAACGTGCCTGCGCACGTTCGCGCCGCGGCGCACCTTCGCGTATTCGATAGCAGGAGCTGCGCACCGTTCATCACGCAGGCGTTTTGCTGAACCTGCCGCTTGATCTTGATCTTTCCCTCATCCCTCCGCCCTCATCCCTCATCCCCCGGATAAGGACAGTGGACCTCCGCCAGTACTCGCCGTCCCGGCCACAGATTCTGGCCGCGATGGGCACGTTGAACTACCAGCCCTTCATCATCTCCGACAACGTGCAGACGGGCGTCGCCTACAGCTGGATCCACAGCGCCGACCCCCGCGACGACAGATTCTGGAAATTCGTGTTCCAGCGGGATCGGCTCCCTGCCGACATGTGGGAGAAAGCCGTCGATGCCAACGCCAGGCTGCGCGCCATGTATGACGATTTCATCGCTGAAATCGCGCGGCGCTACCCCGGCGGGTCGCTTCTCGACGTCGCCTGCAACAACGGCTACTTTCCGGTGCGCGCGGAGCAGCTCGGCATGCGCGGCTGCGCGGGCATGGACCGCCGCCCGCAGCATTGGGCCGCAATCAAGCTCCTGAACAACATCACCGGCACCTCCGCTGCCTTCATCAACCGGAGTTATTCCCCTGTGACCCATCAGGCGAAGGTCGGCGAGCGCTACGACGTCGTCGTTGCGAGCGCGATCATGTGCCACCTTCCCGACCCGCTCAACTTTCTCGCCTACCTCGGCTCGATTGCGAAGGAGGCAGTGTTCTTCTGGGGGCAAATGCTCGACACCGACGACTACCTCATCGCCTACAACGAGCCCAACCGGTTCACGTTCAGCAACCGGCAGTTCCCCTATGGCTTCGATGACAACACCCGGATCTCGCGCGGGCTCTTTCGCAAGTCCGCCGAGCTGATGGGGTTCGGGAAGATCGTCGAAATTGGCCACCGGGACACCTGGCTCCCGGCGCAGTGGTACGCGCCCCACAGGGCCTGGCTCTGCATGCGCGATTGATACCGTGATTCGTGAGTCGTGATTCGTGATTCGATCCGCGCTGAATCAAGAACAGCCTGACCCTTAATTCGCTGCGCATGCACCCCGCCGCTTCGCGGCGACCATTCTTCGTAAATCAGCGGAGCCGGTCCTGCTGGTCGAATCACGAATCACGATTCACGCCGTCCTGTCTGAGGCGAGCAAGCTCGGCTAGGCACAGGTGCGTAAAGGCGAGGCCCGAGAGCACCGGCACCAGCAGGTTGACGATCGGGACGTAATAGAGCGCGGCGAGCGCGAGCCCCAGCGCATAGAGCCTGCCGCGCGCCTCCTGCACGACCGTGCGGTACTCGCCGGCGCTGGCGTGCTCCGCCAGCGCGTCGTAGCGGAACACGCGCTGGTTGAACAGCCCCGAGATGAGTGCCGGCAGCACCACCGCACCGATGCCGGTCAGCCACAACGGCAGGCTGAGCAGCCACAGCGCGGTGAACAACGCGATCGAAGTCGCCGCGTTCCATACGCTGCCCGCCACGGAACCGCCCCTGCGCCGCTCGAGCCGCGGGAAGTGGCGCCTCTCCACCAGCGGCACGATCACCGGCATGGCGAGAAACTCGGTCACCAGCACCGCGGTGACCAGCATCACCGGGATCAGCAGCGCGAACGCGGCGATTCCACCCGCCCAGATGAAGATCGAGGCGAGCCCCCACTCGCCCACCCAGGTGAGCCAGGGCGTGGTTGCGATGCGATCCGCCACCCAGCGCGCCCAGTCGTCGGCGAAGCTCCACGCGAGCGCGAGCCATACAGCGATGGCGGCGAGCGGCGGCACCAGAGCCAGCGCGAGCACGCGCGGCTCGCGCAAGTCGCGAAGCGCGCCGCCCAGCGCTTTGATTACTTCGCCCATCTCAATCCCCTGTTTCCGCATTCTATCCAACGACGGCGGGCGGCGCGCTTAAAACGGGTAGAATGCCTGCACAACACGTGACGCGCCGCGATCCGATCGGAATGCCCTCCGCCCGCTCCACCCTTCCCGCCTGGCAGAAACTCACCGAGCACCAGCGCGCCCAGTCCCGCCTGCACCTGCGCGAGCTTTTCGCGCAGGACCCCGAGCGGTTCAGGAAGTTCTGCCTCTCGCTGGACGGATTGCTGCTCGATTATTCCAAGCAGCGCGTCACGGCGGAAACGATGCGGCTGCTCATGGAGCTGGCGCGCGAATGCGGGCTCGAGGCCTGGCGCGCGCAGATGCTGATCGGCAAGCGCATCAACGCCAGCGAGGACCGCGCCGCGCTGCATGTGGCGCTGCGCGCCGACGCGCCGGTGCGCTTCGAGGGGCAGGACGTGACGCGCGAGGTGGCGGCGGTACTGGCGGACATGCGGCGTTTTGCGCGTGGGGTCCGCGCCGGCCGTATCCGGGGCGCGAGCGGGCGCGTATTCACCGACGTGCTCAACCTTGGCATCGGCGGCTCCGACCTGGGGCCACGCCTCGCCTGCGACGCGCTCAAGCACTGCGCGAGGAAGGGGCCGCGCCTGCATTTCGTCTCCAACGTGGACGGCGCGGCCATTGCGGGCGCCCTCGAGCGCCTCACGCCCGCGACCACGCTCGTCGTCATCTCCTCCAAAACCTTCGGTACCCAGGAGACGCTGGCCAACGCGCGAACTGCCCGGGCGTGGCTGGAGAAGAAGCTGAAGGACAAGGCAGCGCGCCACCTGTGCGCGGTCACTGCGGATCCGGCGCGCGCGCTCGATTTCGGAGTGCCCGGAGACCGCATCTTCCGCACCTGGGACTGGGTGGGCGGCCGCTACTCGCTGTGCTCCGCCGTGGGCCTGCCCGTCGCGCTGGCGATCGGCATGGAGCGCTTCGAGGAGTTGCGCGCCGGCGCGCGCGCGATGGACGAGCATTTCGCCCGCGCCCCGCTGGAGCGAAGCCTGCCGGTCGTGATGGGGATGCTCGAGGTGTGGAACGTCAACTTCCTCGGCTGCGGCGCCCGCGCGGTGCTGCCCTACGACGAGCGGTTGCGGTGGCTCCCGGCTTATCTCCAGCAGCTGGAGATGGAGTCCTGCGGCAAGTCCGTCACCCGCGAGGGGTCGCGGGCCGGCCATGCGACGGCGCCGGTCACGTGGGGCGGCGCCGGCACCGACGGCCAGCACGCTTATTTCCAGCTGCTGCATCAGGGCACCGCAGTCGTGCCAGCGGATTTCATCGCCTGCTGCCGGCCGCATCACGGGCTGCGTGCCCACCACCAAGCGCTGCTCGCCAACTTCTTCGCGCAAACCGAGGCGCTCGCTCGCGGCATGAACGGGGAGGAGGCCACGGCAGTGATGCGGGAACAGGGGCTGCCGGAGGCCGGAATCCGGGGATTGCTCCCCCACCGCGTATTCGACGGCAACCGGCCGACGACCTCGATCCTGCTCGACGAGCTCACGCCGCGCGCGCTGGGCGCGTTGATCGCGCTCTACGAGCACAAGGTGTTCGTGCAGTCGGTGATCTGGAACGTCAACGCTTTCGACCAATGGGGCGTGGAACTGGGGAAGAGCCTCGCCGGACGCATCCTGCCGGAACTCGAGGGCGGCGCCCCGATATCGAGTCATGACAGCTCGACCAACGGGTTGATCAACCACTACAAGGCCCGCCGGCGGAAATGAAACCGCCGATGAACGCCGATAAAATAGACAGGACTAAAATCAAAACCGGAATAGACAGGATTCACAAGATTTACAGGATCAGGCCAAGAACACATTCGAGTGAGATCACGGGTTTGTTGTTTGAATCTTGTTAATCCTGTTAATCCTGTCTATTTATTCAACAGCTCTTGAGGGAGGAAAAGCATGAACGACGAAACGCTGAACATGAGCATCCGCAAGTTCCTGAAGACCGTGGGCGTCAATTCCCAGCTCGCGATCGAGAAGGCGGTGCAGAAGGCGGTCGCAGACGGCCGGCTGAAGGGCAAAGAGTCCTTTCCCGCCGCGATGACGCTGTCGATCGGGAAGTTGGGGCTCGACATCAAGTTTGACGGCGAAATCCGCCTGGAGTGATTCAACCCCCGTGAGATCGTGAGGTCGAGAAATCGGGAGATCGAAAAGCCGGGAGATCGGGAGATCGTGAGATGGATTATCGCTCTCACGCCCTCCCGCTCTCACGCCCTCCCGTCTTTACAATTTGATGAAATGTTCGCGGTAGTACTTCAGTTCCTCGATCGATTCATAGATATCGGCAAGCGCCTCGTGCTTGCCGTGCTTCACGAGCCCCGTCATGATCTGCGGCTTCCAGCGCTTCGCCAGCTCCTTCAAGGTGCTCACGTCGAGGTTGCGGTAGAGGAAATAGGCTTCCAGCGCCGGCATGTGCCGTGCGAGGAAGCGGCGGTCCTGGTGCACGGAATTGCCGCACATCGGGGATGTCTTCGGCGGCACATGCTCGGCGAGAAACGCGAGTACGCGCTGCTCGACGTCCGCTTCGGACAGCGTCGCGGCTTTCACCTTCTCGATCAGCCCGGACTTCGCGTGGGTGGACTGGTTCCAATCGTCCATCACCGCGAGCACCGCGTCGGGCTGGTGCACGACCAGCACCGGCCCCTCGGCGACGGTGTTGAGCTCCCCATCGGTCACGACCAGCGCAACCTCGAGGATCCGGTCCGCGTCGGGATTAAGCCCGCTCATTTCCATGTCGATCCAGACGAGATGGTTGGGGTCTTGTGCCATTCTGGTTGAGGGGCGGCGGGGTTTTTCGGCGATAATTGTGTCACAGTTTGCGCTGTCCTGTTAGGGCTGCACGTTCCGCAATGAATGCATTCGGCATTGTTTTTCTCGCAGCACTCGTGCTCGCCACCGCAGCGCGCTTGTGGCTCGCTTCGCGCCATGTCGGCCACGTGCGGGCGCATCGCGACAGCGTGCCGGACGCGTTCGCAGCCGAGATCAGCCTCGACATGCACCAGAAGGCCGCCGATTACACCTGCGCCAAGACGCGCCTCGCAATGGTGGGCGTCGCATACGATGCCGCCATCCTGCTCGCGCTCACGTTCGGCGGCGCGCTGCAGTGGTTGCACGAAGCGTCCACGGCGTGGCTGCCGGAAGGTGTCGGGCGGGGACTCTTGCTGCTGGTCCTGGTCGGGACGGCGATGACTCTGCTCGAGGTGCCGTTCGGCCTCTACCGCACCTTCGTCATCGAGAACCGTTTCGGCTTCAACAAAATGACGCCGGCCCTCTACTTCCTCGATTTCGCCAAGAGCACCGCGCTCGCGGCTGCCTTCGGACTGCCGCTCGGCGCGATCGTGCTGTGGCTGATGGCGAGGGCGGGGGAATACTGGTGGTTCTACGCCTGGCTCACCTGGGTCGCGTTCAACGTGTTCATGGTGGCGGTCTATCCGACGTGGATCGCGCCGCTCTTCAACCGGTTCTCGCCGCTGCACGACGCCGAGCTCAAGGCGCGCGTCGAGCGCCTGATGGCACGCTGCGGCTTCAGGCTGAAGGGGCTGATGGTGATGGACGGCTCGCGCCGCAGCACTCACGGCAACGCCTACTTCACCGGGTTCGGGATCTCGAAGCGCATCGTGTTCTTCGACACGCTGCTCGCGCGCCTCAACCCGGGAGAGGTCGAGGCGGTGCTGGCGCACGAGCTGGGCCATTTCAAGCTGCGGCACGTCGTGAAGCGGATGGCGTGGCTATTCGCCGCGAGCCTCGCTTTTCTGTGGCTGCTGGGGTGGATCATGCAGCAGCCCTGGTTCTACGCCGGGCTCAACGTACAGGCGCCGTCCACCGCCATGGCACTGGTCCTGTTCGCGATCGTGCTGCCCCAGTTCACCATCCTGCTGCAGCCGCTCGGCGCAATGTACTCGCGCAAGCACGAATTCGAGGCCGACCAGTATGCGGCGAGACACGCCTCGGCGCGCGACCTCGTCTCGGCGCTGATCAAGCTCTACCGCGACAACGCCGCGACGCTCACGCCGGATCCGGTGCACTCGGCGTTCTACGATTCCCACCCGCCGGCGGTCGCGCGGATCGCGCGGCTGCGGCAAGGCTGACGCACGAGACCAAGGAGCGCAAGATGAAGCACACGGCGATCTTTATTGCAGGACTGTTCCTGGCGGGCGCGGCCGGAGCCGATCCTTTCCCCAACGCCGACCCCAAAGCGGGAAAACAATATTTCGACGAGGCGAAATGCAACGCCTGCCACGCCTCGATCATGGGCGGCGACGGCAATCGTATCTTCACCCGGCCCGAGCACCGCATCGGGGACGCGCAGCAACTGCTCAAGATGGTGCGTTTCTGCGTTAATCGGACCGGCGCCAGCATCTTTCCCGAGGATATCGAGCACATCGCCGCCTACCTCAACCGGGAGTTCTACAAGTTCAAGTGAGGACTCGTGCCATGACCCGAACCGTTTCCGACCTTGCGAGCAAGAAATGCAAGCCATGTGAAGGCGGCGTCGCGCCGCTTAAGGCCGCCGAGATCGAGCGCCTGATCAAGCAGCTCGAAGGGTGGGAGTACGCCAACGGCCGCATCGCCAAGACCTATCAGTTCAAGAACTACTATCAGACGATGGCGTTCGTGAACGCGGCTGCCTGGATCTCCCACCGCGAGGACCATCACCCGGACCTGGCTGTCGGCTACAACCAGTGCCGCGTCGAATACACGACCCACGCCATTAACGGCTTGTCGGAAAATGACTTTATCTGTGCGGCCAAACTCGACAAGCTATTCGAGCTCTAATGAAGGGCGGAACAAAGGCACAGCCTTCCGCCCTTCATGACGGCCAGATCGTCGCCAGCTTCGGACGGCGCTACCTGGTCGAGCTCGCCGACTTGTCCACCCTCGATTGCGTGACGAGGGGAAGGCGCAGCACGCTGGCGTGCGGAGACCGGGTGACGGTCGCGCGCAGCGCGCGCGGCCAGGGCGTCATCGAGGCGGTGGCCCCGCGGACGACGTTGCTCTTCCGCTCCGACCGCGCCCGCCAGAAACTCGTTGCCGCCAACGTGACGCAGATTGTGATCGTGGTGGCGCCGGTGCCGGCGTTTGACGAGGATCTCGTGAACCGCTGCCTGGCGGCGGCCGAGCACGGCGGAATGGCCGCGTTGATCGCGCTCAACAAGGTGGACCTGCCGCAGGCATCGGCGGCGCTCCGCTCGCTCGAGCTCTATCGGGGGCTCGGCTACCGGCTGGTGGCGTTGTCGGCCAAACGCGACCTGGGCCCGCTAGCGTCTCACCTGAAGGGCGAGACGAGCGTGCTGGTCGGCCAGTCCGGGATGGGCAAATCGACGATCATCAACGCGCTTCTTCCCGCGGCTGCGGTGCGCGTCGCCGAGATTTCCGCCGCGCTCGACTCCGGGCGTCATACCACCACCCACACGCGTCTCTACCACCTGGACGACGCGAGCCACGTCATCGACTCGCCAGGCATGCAGCTCTTCGGGCTGCATCATCTGGAGGGACCCGAGCTCGCGGACGCTTTCGTCGAGTTCCGGCCATGGCTCGGGCAATGCCGCTTCCGCGACTGCCGCCACGTGTCCGAGCCCGGCTGCGCCATTGCGGCAGCCTGCGACAAAGGAACAATCAGCGCGCGAAGGCTCGCGTCCTATCGCGGCCTCGCCCGCGAGCTGGAAGCGTGAGTCGTGATTCGTGAGTCGTGATTCGACTCCCCTCCTGCCTGAGGAGGGAAGGCTCGAAGCGCTGGGGTGGAAAACATTCCCCTCCTGCCCGAGGAGGGGTGTCACGAAGTGACGGGGTGGTGGGAGCGTCGCTTGGATTCTGAGATGTCAAATCCAGCGCGACTGCGTCGCCACACGCGGGGGGCGGCCCCGGTGCCGGTGACTTTCTTTGCTCCCCCAAGTATCGTTAAACCCGGACGCATAGCGCCGGTTTAACTCCGCGTGTTCGAACGGACGAGTGGCTCGCCGATCAACACGCGGGAGGCTCATCACCCATCACTCATCACCCATCACCAGGGTCAATGGCTGCTCGGCGGCGAACAGGGGCCCCGAAAAAAAACAAAACCCCGCCGAAGCGGGGATTCGCAGTGCGTGGACGGGCCTTATTTTATAAAAGGTATGCGTCCCGTTTATTTTCCATTGATTCGCGCCATTGCATTGGCCGCAGCCTGCGCGGCAGATACAGCGGATGCGCCGGCTCGCCCGTACCGTTCACGCGCAGCGCGTGGAGCGGGACGCCGTTCGCCTTCAAGATTTCCATGACTTCGGTGGAACGGCCCAAATGCCCGCCGTGGTTCCCCCACGCGCACACCACGATCTGCGCCTCGTGCGCTGCGCGCATGATCGCGCGATCATTCCCCTTCCCCACCGGCTCGCGCGCCGCCAGCAACTGCTTCGGCTCCGTAGCGCGCCACGCAAACACATTGGTGACGATCAGCGCACCGTACCCCCAGCGCTCCGCGTAGTCCCGCGCGCGCGAGCAAGTCGGATCGAGCCGCACCTCGTCCGCGGTGCTCGGGTTGAGCATCAGGAAATTGGCCGCGGGTTTCGATTCATCCCAGCGGCGCCAGAGGAGGTAGCGCCAGCGGCGGCAGGGGGAAAATGCAGCGCCGCTCGATTGCAAAGAGTTCGTCATTAGGGGTTAGACCACTTAGAATGTTCTTGAAGCGGATCAACGCTCTTCAATGCTTAGTGGTCTCACCCCTAAGGTTTGTATTCGCGGCGGAAATCGGTGCCGGGCTTCACGCGCTCATTCTAGCCCGCGGCATGAGACATGCGGCCGCCCCGGCCCGCGCGGCGTCGCGCGTAATTTGAGTGCCGTTTCGATCTCCCCCCGGAATCGGCTGCTGCCGATCGCATAGCCGCCGTGGGTCGATACGCGGATCTCGCGCAATAGTTGTTGGTCGAGTTCAGTCGCAAACAATCCGCGATATGCGGCTTGGCGCTTTTCTTCGTCTGATCCTAACGCCAGATACTCGCCGTGTGGTGTGAGCCAGGGGAGCGATTTGCCGGTGGCGTTCGCCGCATAGCTGCTCCAGGGATACTCAGCTGGATGCTTCGCCATGTTTGGCCGCACTGGGTTCATCTCGATATAGCGGTAGCACCCCAGCACGTAATGCCCAGTCTGGACGAGGCTCGAGCGGAATCGCCCCTCCCACAACGAGCCGCTGCGCTTATAGGTGCGATTCACGTACTGCACGTAGCGTTGCCCGAGAAATTTCATCAGCAGCGACGGCCCCGCCGGCAGCTCGGGGGTCAGCAAC
>JBGQGU010000040.1:0-11692 GCA_041497655.1 Gammaproteobacteria bacterium | reverse complement strand
TTATCGCCAGCTACGATGGCGATAGCCGCCGCCGCGATAGCCGCCGCCGTAGTAGCGCGGCCCCGCAAAAATGCCCCCGCCGACGCCCACCGGCGGGCCGTAATACGCAGGGCCGCCGTACGCCTGACCAGAATACGCCTGCTCGGGGGTATACATCGGTACCGCGATGCAGCCGCCCAGCCCCGTCAGCGCCGCCAGCGCCGCCGCAGCAATAATCAGTTTCTTCATGATCGCTCCTTCTTCTCGGAGATGCAGTACTACTGTGACGCCGAGGATAGCGAAGCGTGCGCCGCGAGGATGTAAGCAGATGTTAGGGAATGTTACCGGGCGCGACGCAGCGCGGACCCGTTACTTGGGCAGAGCCTTTCTCCGTCCCGCATAATGACTGGCGCGGGTTTCATCCCCCTTGTCGCGGTACAGCAACTCCAGCTCCTCGAAGACATAAGGGTCGGGCGCGCCTGCTGCGTCGCATTCGCGTTCGAGGCGCGCCTGAATTTCCAGGGCCTCATCTGTGCGATGTTGCGCGCGGAGCGTCCAGGCGACCATCCAGTGGGCGATGCGCGTGGCCTGCGCATCGGTACCCCGCTCACGCAGGACAACAGCATGTTTGAACTGGGCAAGCGCTTCTTCGTACCGGCCAAGCTGATGCAAAGCGTAACCCACGTTGTTGCGGAGTGACGCTTCCCAATTCTTCGCGGACGGCTGTGACGACGCTTGCGCAATAGCCAGTGCCTGTTGCCCCCACTTCAGCTGGTCGCTGGGTGCAGTGTCGACGAAGGCGAGCATGTGAAGGGCATCCACGGCCAAGCCGTCAAGTTGCCCGCTCTTCGCTACTTCATAGGCCCTCATGTAAGCGGCGCGCGCGCGCTCCTTGGCGTCGTCCTCTTGAGCTTTCGCAAAGTCTCGCCGCAGACCGTACGTCCGGGCAATCTGGGTTTGCAGGATGAGTGCATCGTCACCGGTGGCCGTCGAAAGGGCAGAGCGGAAGCGTTGCTCGCTGACTTCGGGCTCGCCGAAATTCCAAAGTGGCGCGAGATCAATGGCCATGACTGGTGCGCCAGAAGTTGCGACGGCAATGACGAATGAGAACTGACGGAGCAGGGAACATCTCTGACGGCTAACGTCGTGCTTTGCGGCGGGCCGGCGCCACAGGCAGTTGATATTGAACGGACCGCATGGCCCGTCCGCAGCAGCTACGGTTTAGGGCGCTGAACACTCGATGCATAGCGCGGCCAGGTTCGAAGGTAGGTCTGCTCGAGCAGAGGCAATGCCAACGCGCCCATCATGGCAGCGCCAAGCGCAGAAAGCACCAAACCCTGGCTCTCGAACCAATATGCAAAGGCGGCCAGGACGATGATCGTCCCGAAACTGAGCAGAACGACAATTTCCTCCGCCCGGTGAACATTAAGACGGATCGTGCTCTTGCAGTGGGAGCAGTCGATCTCCATTCGCGTAACGACGGCCTGACTCAATCTTCGCTTGCCTAAATTCGCCCTACAGACAGGGCACCGATAGTCCATCTAGGGCCCTAACGGATCCCTTCAGCGGCGCGCCGCTTTCTGCGCGTCCGCCGGAAGGGATGGCTCGGCAGCGTGCTCACGGCGACGTCTTCACGGCTAGAAACTCGCCGTTGCCCACTGGAATGAGGCAGGTTGCAAACTCGGGATCTGCCGTCACCAGTGCGACGAAAGGAGCCATCTGCTCCACGTGAGACGTCGCATTATCCACGATCAGCAAACCTCCCGGGCGTAGAAGGCGACGCAGGTGAGGCCACCAGCCGGGATACTCCGGGCGCTCGGAATCGAGGAAGATCAAATCGTATGCGCTCTGATCAGTTCGCTGCAGGAGGCGACCCGCGTCGTCGTGAACCAGTGCGATGAATGGCGAAAGCCCGGAGCGCGCGAAGTTGGCCGAGGCGAGCCCGATCTTGTATTCAGCGAACTCCACCGTAGTGACTGAGCCGCCGATCCCCCTTGCAGCGTCGGCAAGCCAAAGGGTGGAGTAACCGTTGGACGTGCCGATCTCCAGGACCCGCCGCGCGGCGGTAGCGCGCACGAGCACGGCCAAGAATTCGCCGGTGTCGCGGGTGATGTTGAGCATGCGACGAGGGCGCTCGGTCGTCGCGGCGTCGTTTGCCTCGCCGAAGCGCTCAAGCTCAGCTTTCAAGGCTTCAAGCGGTTCACCCACGTTTGTCTCCTGGTGCCGAACGTCCGCATTCAGCCGCGCGCCTTCGGCGTCGGCTGCAATGCGCGGTTAGGCCTGACCTAAGGAAGCTCAATCGATTCCCCCAGTCCAGCATATACATACTTTCCCGCGAACCCCTCGCTCAACACCTGGAATGCCGGCTCCCCAGTGCAATGCCCCGGGGCGATTAGCTCCACCTTCCATTCCTTGCGCAACGCCGTGGCGATGCGCTGAATTTCCGGCGCCTTCGTCAGGACGAGATGCAGACCGCCGAAAATGCAGTACACGCGGTCCTCGACCGCGCGCACGGCAGCAAGAATGTTTTCGATGCCAGGATGCGAACATCCAGCGACTAGAACCAGTCCCTTGGGCGTTTGCAATGCGAGCGATAACTCGCGCATCTCCCGCGTGCCCGGCATTTCCGAAACCACCGCTACGAGCCAGACATCGGGCGAGATCTCGGTGGTTTCCTTGATCCAGACGAATTTCGCATCGGGCCACGGTGATCCGTGGCGAATCGACTCCGGTGGCTTACCGTCGTAGTACTGCATGTATGGGGGTAACGAATGGCAGCGCGGATAGAACATGCCCGGAAGACTGGATCCGAAGACTCCGTAGGTCTCGTCGGGCGTATATACCGTTACGCCAGGATTTAGCTTGAAAAGGTGATTGAGCCCGCTCGTGTGGTCCCCATGTCGATGCGAAATCACCGCGAAGTCGAGTTGGCGTAAGTCGACGCCGAGTGCGTCAGTATTTTGCGCAAAGGTTCGCGCATTGTTGCCGGTATCAAACAAGATCCGCTTTCCGCCGAACTCGACTAGCGCCGCAAACCCCCAGTCTTTCCTAAGGTCGGGACGCTTTCCGAACGAATCATGAAGAATGGTTATGCAATTGCGCGACATGCTCGAGGCCTAACGTCCGCGTTCACGGGGCCGCCCGCGAGGCGGGCAAATATGCACGCCGGCTTCAGCGGCTGATCTTCATCCGTTTCGGTGGACACTTCGCTAGGCATTGGCCAAGCGTTCGAACTCGACCGGGGAATGATAGCCCAGGCTGGAATGGATGCGTTTGCAGTTGTAGAAGCGATCGATGTAGCCGGCGACTGAGGCGTTGAGTTCGGGGTCGCTGGTAAAGGCGCGCTGGTGCGTGAGCTCCGCCTTCAGGGAGTGGAAGAAGCTCTCCATGTGGGCATTGTGTCCTGGCAGTTGCGGGGGCGGTTCATGCTGGGCACGATGCCGCGCTCGCGCAGGAACGCCTGGTAGCCGTAGGCAGAGTATTCGATACCCCGGTCGGAGTGGAACAGCAACCCCGGTTTTGGCTCGCGCAGTGCGATCGCCCGCTTGAGCGCGCGCAGGGTCACCGTGGTGGTTCTGTTTCGCGCGATCGTCCATCCGATGATGCGCCGCGAGAAGAGGTCCATCACCGTGGCCAGGTAGCGCCAGTGTTTGCCCAGGCGCAGGTACGTGAGGTCTCCCACCCAGATTTGGTCGGTGCGCGTCGGCACCGGTTGATCCAGGCGAGCGTTGCCGGTCTTCTCGAAGAACTGGTGTACCCCGGTCGAGCGTCGATACAAGGTGCTGGAGCGCCCACGCAGGCCCTGCTCGCGCATCAGCCGTGCCACGCGCTTGTTGCTGCAGCGTACGCCCTCGCGCTTGAGCTGCTCGTGCACCCGGGGAGAGCCGTAGGTGCCGCGGCTGTCGCGGTGGATGCGCGCGATCCCGGCACTGAGCTCCTCGTCGTCCCGGCTGCGGTGGCTGCGCTCGCGCGCCTCCCAGGCGTAGAACCCGCTCCTTGAAACCTTGTAGCGCTGGCAAAGGAACGCCACACCGTACTGCGCCCGGTGCTCGGCTATGAACTCGAACTTCGCCTTCGGCGTTCGATATTGAAGCGGATGGCTTTTTTAAAGAGGTCATGCTCCACCTCGAGCGCTGCGAGCTTGCGCTCCAGCGCGCGCACCTGGGTGCGGGCCTCAACCTTCGCCTCCAGCTGCTGCACTTGGCGCTGGAGCGTGCGCACCCGCGGATCCTGCTTGGGCGGGCGCAACACCTTCGGCAAGCTCAAGCCGGCGGCCTCGGCCGCCGGCTTGAGCGTTCCTTCCCGGTAGTCCTTCTTCCACTTCGAGAGCATGAACGGGTGAATATCCAGCGCATGCGCCACGTCCTGCGTCTGAATCTCTGGATGCAATGACAACCGGACCGCCTGAATTTTGAACTCGACCGTATAGCGATGGACCTTCTTAGGCCCAATCGGTGCTGCCATGAAAACCTCCTCGAGCGTTAGGTCGAGGTGTCCACATTATCGGATGAGGTTCCGGGTCCGTGTTCATGCGCGGGTTAGGAGCAAGAAAAATCTGATTCGAATTCCTGTGTCATTACCCTCATTTGACCGGAACGCTGCGCGGCTGTCCTTTGTCCTCAACGAAGAAAGCCACGAACTTCGCGGACGCTGTCGGGCTGGCATTGCGATGGTTGTGCACTTGCTTGGGCCGATCGTAGAAGGTATCTCCTGCGTTTAGCGTTATGGGTGCTTGCCCTTCCACCTCCCAAATTACGCTACCCTCTACGATATACGTGAACAGATGTCCCGAATGAAAGTGTTTCTGATCGGATGCACCGGGGGCGTACTCCACCGCGACGAGAGCGCCTTGTTTTCCTTCGAGCCCAGCCAAGTCTGTTTGGTGGACTACTACGTGTTTTAGAGGCAGAGGCCGTACTTGGCGAGGGACTCCCTGCTGCGCATTTACGAATTGAGCGAGAATTGCACTGGTACCAATGCCTGCTACGAAAATCGCGACTGTCGTCAAAATGCGCTGTTTCATGATTCCCCTCCCCTTGAAATTTCGTGTGATTGGCGAATTGCGTGAGTCCGATTCTGCTCCTAACGTCCGGCTTGACGCGCGCCCGCTTTGCGGGCGTCGCGGTCCAAGCCGAGGTTAGAGAGCATCATTTGAGTGGAGCGACGACTACGCCACGCAGCCCGGCTCGCTCGATGGCGGACTTGACCAGCCCGTCCGCCTTCGCTTCCTCGACGAACTTGTCGACGTACGCCGCGGCGGCCGGGTTGCGCCCCTTGGGCACGGCCATGCCGCTCGGCTCGACGAGGAACCGACCTTCGAGCATCCGCGATCCCGGCCGGCTTGCGGCTACGGCGAAGAGGGCCGTCTTGGTTGCGGCATACACGTCGGCCTTACCGGCGTCCAGCAGGGCAGCGCTTTCAGGCTGGCTCTTGACGCGGATGATGGTCGCGTTCTTTAGTGTCTGGGAGAGAATCACGTCTGCGCCGGCTCTTTCGAGGACCACGACCCGGACCCCTGCCTTGTCCACCTCCGATGCCGTAGCGATGGGGACGCCGGCGCGGACGAGGTACCCCTGCTCGACTTCCATGAATGGCGCCGAGAAATCCATGGCGGCCGCACGCTCGGCGCTGATTCCAAAGAGCGCCACGTCCCACTGGCCGGACTTTGCGCCGCCAACCAGCGCGGGAGGATTGGAGTAGATGACCGGGTCGAACCGCGCGCCGAGACGCTGCGCGAGCTGCCGCCCGAGGTCGGGCGCGATACCCTTGAGTTCGCCGGTCGCGGGATCCTTTGTCGCATAGAGCGGTACCAGGAGGAATGCGACCCGGAGCTTCCCGGTCGGCGCTATAGCAGCTCTCGTCTCCGGGCTTACACCACCCTGCATTCCCGCGCAGCCACCGATGACAATTCCGACAATTCCGGCGCTTATCCAGTCACGCACTCGCATGGCATTCTCCTCTGAAGTTACAGTTGCTCTCTAACGCGTAATGAACGTCATGCGGAGCATGCTAAAAGCATCCATATGTAGATGCAACCATCTACTAATAGATGCGCCCATATGCCGGCATATATCTACGAAAAGATAGTTCTTCCTACTGGCGTTCCACGATCCGATCCTCGATCCCCAGTCTCTGCTAGCGCGGGTAGGCGCCGCTGTTGACGTCCACAGTGCTGCCGGAAACGTACTCGGGGCTCGAAGTGCCGAGCCAAACGATCACCCGCGCCACTTCCTCCGGCGTGCAGGCGCGGCCCGCGTGCACAGACCTGATCACGCCGTCCTTGCGCGATTGCGGGAGCTGCTCGTACATCGCGGTCAGCGTCGGGCCCGGCGCCACCGCGTTCACCAGGATGCCGTCTTTGCCCAGGCTCCCCGCGTAGCTCTTGGTGATGTTGAGGAGCGCCGCCTTGGTGGCGCCGTACCAGAGGTCGGGATGGCCGGTGAAGGCGGCCACTGACCCTACGTTGACGATGCGTCCCGACTTTCTCTGCCTCATCTGCGGCGCAAGCGCTTCGATCAGCGCCACGGGCGCGCGCAGGTTGACGGTGAAGATTTCGGCCGCGTGCGCTTCCGGAATCGATTCGTAGGGATCGCAGTAGAGGACGCCGGCGTTGTTGACCAGCGTGTCGATCGCACCCAGTTGCCCGATGAGTCTCGGGATCCCGGCGAGGTCCGTGAGGTCGTAGTCCACCCGCTCGCCGGCAATCTCCTTGCCGAACTGCTTGTCGAGCGCGAGGACGCGCCAGCCCTGTTCGAGAAAAGCGCGCGCCGTGGCGAGGCCGATGCCGCGCCCCGCGCCGGTGACGAGGACCGCGGGCACGCTAGCCGGCGAGTCCCGGCATGGTGAAGCCGGCGGCCTTCAGCTCCGGAATCAGCTGGCCTTCCTGTTCCCTGGTGAGCTCGACGAGCGGCGGGCGCACGGTCTTCCACTGCGGGTCGTTGCCGAAGTGCGCGATCGCCGCTTTCAACGCGGCGATCATCGGCTGCTTCTGCACGATCTTGCGCGTCGCGCTGATGCCGGCCTGCAGCTGGTCGGCGTCCGCGGTGCGCCAGTTGCGGTAGAGGTTGTCGATCGGGCCCGGGTTGATGTTGCCGGTGGCGGTGATGCAGCCCACGCCGCCGTGGCGCATGTTGTCCAGCAGGAAGGCTTCGCTGCCGGCGAACACCCGGAAACCGGACTTGGAGAACTCATCCAGCATCGCTTTGGTGTTGTTCCAGTCGCCGGAGGAGTCCTTCACGCCGGCGACGATACCGGGGTACTTCGCGAGCAGCATCCCGATCAGCTTGAGCGAGATGCCGACCTGCGCCACCGGCGGGATGTGGTACAGGTACACGCGCAGGCGCTCGTCGCCCACGCGCTCGATCACTTCGGAAAAATAGCGGAACAGGCCTTCGTCCGAGACGCCCTTGTAGTAGAACGGCGGCAGCATCAGCACGCCCGCGCAGCCCTGTTTCACCGCGTGCGCCGTGAGGCGCACGGTGGCGGGCAGGGCGCAGTGCCCGGTGCCCGGCATCAGCGCCGATCCCGGCACGCCGGCGTGGATCAGGGCGGCGAGCAGCGTCAGCTTTTCCTCGATCGACAGGGAGTTGGCTTCGCTGTTGGTGCCGAAGATGGCAAGCCCCGAGCAGCCGTTCTTCAGCAGCCACTTGCAGTGGCGCACGAAGCGCTCGCTGTCGCACGAGAGGTCGGCCTTGAACGGCGTGACGACGGGCGAGAGCACGCCTTGCAGGCGCGCGGCGGGTTTCGGCTGGATGAGGGCCGGCGATGCGGGAGTGGCCATGGCGGGATGTCGCGTGCAGTGAAAGGCGCGAGTCTACCGTAGCGCGCGCGAGAAAACGCGCGCCCACCGGCGAGGGCTAGCTGCGCGAGGTGAGCGCCTGGTTGATGGCTTGCGCGGCGCGCTTGCCGGCGCCTGCCGCCAGGATCACGGTCGCCGCGCCGGTGACGGCGTCGCCGCCGGCGAACACGAACGACTTCGAGGTCAGCCCGGTCTGCGGGTCCGCCACCAGGCAGCCCTTGTTGTTCGTGGCCAGGCCCTGCGTGGTGCGGGTCAGCAGCGGATTCGGGGTCGTGCCGATCGCCAGGACCACGTTCTCCACCGGGATCACGAACTCGCTGCCCGCGATCGGGATCGGGCGTGCGCGGCCGGAGGCGTCGGGCTCGCCCAGCTCCATCTTCTGGCATTTCAGGCCGCTCACCCAGCCGCTGCCGTCGTCCACAATCGCGAGCGGATTGGTGAGCCAGTGGAACTTCACGCCCTCTTCGATCGCGTGGTGGTATTCCTCCACGCGCGCGCTCATTTCCTTCTCGCTGCGCCGGTAGACGATCATCGCCTCTTGGGCCCCCATGCGCAGCGAGGTGCGCACGGCGTCCATGGCCGTGTTGCCCGCGCCGATCACCGCCACGCGCCTGCCGACGCGCACCGGCGTGTCGGCTTCGGGGAACTCGTAGCCGCGCATCAGGTTGATGCGCGTGAGAAACTCGTTGGCGGACATCACGCCGTTCAGGTTCTCTCCCGCAATGCCCAGAAACTGCGGCAGCCCCGCGCCGGTGCCGATGAACACGGCAGCGTAGCCCATGCGGCCAAAGAGCTCGTCGAGCGTGAGCGTCTTGCCGATGATGACGTTGCAGAGGATCTCGACGCCCATCGCCTTGAGCAGGCCGATTTCCCAGTCGAGGATCGCTTTCGGCAGCCGGAATTCGGGAATCCCGTAGCGCAGCACTCCGCCCGGCGCGTGCAGCGCTTCGTAGATCGTCACCGGGTATCCGAGCCGGACGAGTTCGCCTGCGCAGACCAGCCCCGAGGGGCCGGCCCCGATGATGGCGACTTTCTCCTTGCGCGTGATTTTCGCCTCGACATGGGGCGGCTGCGAGCGCTCCCAGTCGGCGACGTAGCGCTCGAGGTACCCGATCCCCACCGGATTGAATCGCGTGGCCATGCTGCAGTCGGCCTCGCACTGCGACTCCTGCGGGCAGACGCGGCCGCAGATTGCCGGCAGCGGGTTGGCTGAGCGCAGGATCTTCGCCGCGCCGGCCATGTCGCCGGTCGCCACCGCGTGGATGAACTCGGGGATCGGGACGCTCACCGGACAGCCGTCGACGCAGACCGGATCCTGGCAGCGAAGGCAGCGCTCCGCCTCGAACCGGGCGTGAGCGGCCGTGTAGCCCTTGTTGACCTCTTGAAAGTCGCGGGCCCGCAGATGCGCGTCGCGCGCGGGCATGGGGGTCTTTTCTGCGCGTTTGATCGGCATTACCGCGCCTCCCTCTGCTCCATGCAGGTGAGCCGATCGAGGGCCTGCCTTTCCTCTTTCACGTACGCCTTGTTCCGGCGCATCGCCACGTCGAAGTCCACCTCGTGGGCGTCGAAGCAGGGGCCGTCGACGCACGCGAACTTTGCCTTGCCTGCGACGTTGACGCGGCAGCCGCCGCACATGCCCGTCCCGTCGACCATCAGCGGATCCATCGACACCAGGGTCTTCACCTTGGGGCCGCGCGTTGTTTCCGCGACGGCGCGCATCATCGCCATCGGCCCGATCGCCACCACGCTGTCCGGGCGGCCGGGGCCATCCCCTTCAATGAGCTGTGCCAAGCGCTGCGTGACGAACCCCTGGAACCCGGCCGAGCCGTCGTCGGTGCAAATCTCGACATTGGTGCACACGGGCCGCAATTCGCCGGCCAGGATGAGCAAGTCCTTGCTTCGCGCCCCGAGAATTGCCGTCGTCTTGTCCCCGCGGGCGGTGAATTCACGCATCAGGCAGAGCAGCGCAGCCGAGCCGAAACCGCCTCCCACGCCGCAGACATGCCCACCGGGGGAAATTTCAATGTGGCCGCCGAGCGGGCCCGCCACGTCGAGAATCTCGTCGCCGGCCTCGAGCGCGCAGACACGCCTGGTCGTGGCGCCGACTTCCTGCACCACGAGCGTGATCGTGCCCGCCGCGCGGTCGTAATCGGCGATGGTGATGGGAATGCGCTCGCCGCCCTCGCGCACCCGGAGCATGACGAACTGCCCGGGCCTGGCCGACGCGGCGATGAGCGGCGCGTCGAGGACGAAGTACTTGGTGATCGGGGTGAGCCGGCGGGTATGGATGATGCGTGACATGTCTGTTTTCGCCCGCCTAGAGCAACGGGTGCTCATGCATGGCCTTGAGCCGCGCCCAGCGGCGGTCGGTCTCGGCCTGGATTCCCTGCAGGATCACGGCGCTCGCCGGCGCCAGCAGATGGCGGGTCTTGCCCATCAGCTTGAGCCAGTCTGACACCGGGTGACGGCGATCTGTCGCATCGGGGTCGTAGGTGAGCGTCGTGTGGCCGTGCTCGATCTCGTAGAGCGGGAAGAAGCAGCTGTCGATCGCCGCCTGCAACACTGGCTGGGCGGCATCGTCCGCGGTGCGCCAGTTGAGCGGGCAGTAGGACAGAATCTTGCCGTACACCATTCCCTCGTTCTTTGCATACCACTGCGCTTTCGCGACCTTGCGCATCAGGTCCTCCGGGTAGCCCTCGCTCGCGGTAAACACGTAAGGCAGGTGGCACGCCGCAAAGATCTGCGCGGTGTCCTTGTGGTGGTAGCGTTTCCCCGGCAGGCTCTTGCCGACCTCGCTGGTAGAAGTACGGTGGCCGAACGGCGTCGAATAGGACAACTGCGCGCCGGTGTTCATGTAGCCCTGGTTGTCGTACTCCAGGATCATCATGCGGTGGTTGCGGTTGGCCGCCCCGATCGCGGGGCCCATGCCGATGTCCATCCCGCCGTCGCCGGAGATCATCACGAAGGTGATGTCCTTCGAGGCGGGCAGCTCGCCGCGCCGGACGCGCTCGTGGTACATCTCCACCAGCCCGGAGAGCGTCGCCGCGCCGTTCTGGAACAGGTTGTGGACATAGTTGATGCGGTGCGCGGTCGACGGGTAGCCGGTCGTCACCACCATGGCGCAGCCGGTCTGGAACAGCACGACGATGTCGCCTTCGAGCACGTTGTAGATCTGATGCAGCGTCGGGAACGCGCCGCAACCCGGGCACGCGCCGTGTCCCGGCCCGATGCGGTTGGGCACTTCGGTCATTTTCCACAGGGGCTCGAGTTCGACTTTCAGGCGGCCCGTTGCCTGGTCGCGGTGCACGTGCGCCATGCCGCGCGAGACTTCCTCGGCGCGGATCGGCGGCAGGCCTTGCGGCGGCCTGCGCTCGGGACTGCCGGGGTTGGCGCCGTGGTAGGCGAAGGGCTCGGCGACGCGCCCGGACGCCGCCGCCTCCAGTGCCTGCCCGAAGAACTGCTCGGCATCGGCCGCGTAGAAATCCTTTCCGCCCAAGCCGTAGACGCGCGAGAGGATCCTGGTGCGGTTCCGCGGGTCGATCTGGATCGCGGCGCGCACCTCGAGCGAAAGGTTGCCGCCGCCCGCGCCGTAGGAGTCGGCACGATCGCCGATGGTGGCGGTCTTCACTTGCCCGAGCGCCTGGCGGAATTGCTCGGCGGGAAACGGCCGCAACACGTTGGGCGAGAGCACGCCGACCTTCTCGCCTTTGTCACGCAATCCGTCGGCGGTCTCCTTGGCCGTCTCGGCGGCAGAATTGAGCAGCACCACGGCGGCCTCGGCGTCGTCCATGCGGTAAGCATCGAGCACGGGGTAGGCCCGGCCGGTCATTTTTTCCATTTCGGCGAGCACCTCGGGGATCACCCGCCGCGCGGCCTGCATCGCCTGCGAGAGCTGGACCTTGTTATTGATCAGGT
>JBGQGU010000039.1:0-11720 GCA_041497655.1 Gammaproteobacteria bacterium | reverse complement strand
TGGCTCGCCCAGTTCCTGAGTGAGCATGATCTCGACCACCGAGGGCTTGCCGGAACGCAGCGCGGCCTTGAGCGCATCGGAGACCTCGTCCTCGTGCTCCACGCGATAGCCCTCCGCCCCCATCACCCGCGCCACCTCCGAGAAGTCCGGATTGGCGAGGTTGGTGCCGACGAAGCGGTTGTCGAAATAGTCGATCTGGTTCTTCTTCTCGGCGCCCCACTGGCCGTTGTTGAACACCACCGCCACCGCCGGGATCTTCTCCTTTACCGCCGTCATCACCTCGGCGAGGCTCATGCCCCAGGCGCCGTCGCCGACGTAGGCGATCGCCGGCCGGTCCGGGCGCGCGACCTTGGCGCCGAGCACCGTGGGATAGGCGTAGCCGCAGTTGCCCCAGCTCATCGCTGCCAGGAAGGACAGCGGCTGCTCGAACTTGAGATAGCTGTTCGCGACCGAGCATACGTTGCCGATGTCGGTGGAGACCATGGCGTTCTTCGGCAGCGCCTTGGCGAGCTGCGCGAGCGCACGGCGCGGGCCGATCTGGCCCTTCTTGTTGGGCGAGTGCCAGTTGGCGAGCTCCGCGGCCCACGCCTCCTTTTCCCGTTGCACTTCCACGAGCCGCGCCTTGTCGGGTTTCCTCGGCCCGCGCGCCTTCAAGCGCTTCAGCAGCTCCTGTGCCGCGAGCCTCGCGTCGCCCTGGATCGCAAGCGAGACCTTCTTCACGAGCCCCAACATGCGATGGTCGGCGTCGACCTGGATGATCTTCGCCTCCTTCGGCCAGTAGTCGATGCCGTGCTGCGGCAGCGTGCCGAACGGTCCAAGGCGCGTGCCCAGCGCGAGCACGACGTCGGCGCGCGAGATGATCCGCATCGCCGCTTTCGAGCCTTGATACCCGAGCGGTCCACAGGCGAGCGAGTGGCCCGCTGGGAACGAATCGTTGTGGAGGTAAGAATTCACCACCGGCGCGGTGAGGTGCTCGGCAAGCGCCTTCACTTCCTCGACGCCGTCAGACATCACGATGCCGCCGCCCGACAGGATGACGGGGAATTTTGCCTCGGCGAGCATCTTCGCCGCCTTGTCGAGCGAGTTCGACCCGCCCGCGGCGCGCTCGATGACGAGCGGCGACAGGATCTCGTAATCGCCTTCGCCGTAGAAGTAGTCGCGCGGGATGTTGACCTGCACCGGCCCGCGCTCGTGCAGCGCGACGGTGAAGGCTCGGTGCATCAGCTCCGCCATGCGCAGCGGCGAGTTCACGTGCACCTGCCACTTGGTGATCTTCGAGAAAATCGGCATTTGCTCCGTTTCCTGGAAGCCGCCGTGGCCCGCCGTGAGACTCCCCGACTCGGGAGTCACCACCACCATCGGCGTGTGCGCCCAGTAGGCCGCCGCCACCGCAGTCACGAAGTTGGTGATACCGGGGCCGTTCTGCGCGATGCACACGGTCGGCCGGTTGGTGACGCGTCCATAGCCGTCAGCCATGTGCGCGGCGTTCTGCTCGTGCGCGACGCTCACGAGCCGCACCCCCGCGCCCGGGAACAGATCGAGCGCGTCCATGTAGGCCGAGCCGACGATGCCAAACACGTCCTTCACCTTGTGCGCGACGAGCGTCTCGATGAACGCTTCCGACGGCGTCATGCGCACCTTCCCGTCGGCGGGCCTGGTGGTCGCGGCGAGATTCTTTGCATCAGTCATGACATTCATGAGAATTCTCCAATCGTGGGCCACACGGTGCCCGGAGGCGAGCGTAACCGAATTATTCTATCCAGGCATCCTCGCCGTATGCAAGCGCTTTCATTTAGTGGAGCAACCTATTGTTATTAAATATATTTATTGTAATCAGTTGCGCTGACGGAGACGCGTCAGTGTGCCCGCCCGCTGGGCGTCCCGGGGCGCCACCACGTCCGGGTCAAGCGTCGCCGTAGATGTCGCGGTAGGCGACGTAGATCGAAGCGATCGCCACCGGGCCGAGGACGAGCCAGCCGAGGCCCAACGGGATCGCGGCAACGATGCCCAGCACCAGCATGACGATGCCGTAGATGAGAAACGGAACGATGTTCTTCAGGCAGCCCAGGAAGCTCTCCTTGATGGCCGCGACGGGAGCAAGCCCGCGCAACACCACCAGCGCGGGAGCGAACCACAGCGCCATGTAAATCGGGATGCTGAGGGCCATTGCGATCAGCCAGGCGAGCACGAAGCTGCCGCCCATGGCGGCCGCGCCCGCCGCGTCGCCGCGCATCATGCCGAAGATCGTGCCAGCCCCGACAATCGCGATCACCGGCAGCATCACGAGGATCCACCCGCCGATGGCGAGAGCGCCCAGCACGATCAGGTTGCCCGTGTGCTCCTTGAATCCCGCGAACAGGTGGCCCACCTCAAGCCCGCCGCCGCCCTGCAGCGACCGGCAACCGAGCATCAGGCCGGCGAGGAAAAGGGGCATCAGCAGGAACGTGGCGACCGCGCCCAGCAATGGAATGAATGCAAGAACGATCAGGATCACGAAGAGAACGATGACCAGCGCGATCCACATGCCGGGGGCCTTCTTGAACAGGCCGAACCCGTCCGCGATCCATGTCCAGCCTTGACCGGCGCTGACGGCGCGCCCGCCCATCATGCTCTCGCTCATGGCGGCTCTCCAGGTTGATGAAAGGCAATGACCATCCTATTGCAATCACTGCGCTATGACAATCGGGTAACACGAGACAGCGATCGGCACAGTTGGAAACCTTTGCTAAACTGCCGAACCTGCATGCCGCTTGAATCGCTTCCCCTGGCGCTGCTGCTGTGGCTCGCGTGCGTGATCCTGCTCGCCGGGCTGCTCCAGGGCGCGCTGGGTTTCGGCTTCCCGTTCGTGGCGACGCCGCTGATCGCGATGGTCACCGACATGCGCACCGCGATCATCATCGTATTGCTGCCGACCGTGGCGACCATCTGCGTCGCCCTTTTCACCAGCGGGCCGCTGCGCGCCACCCTCGCGCGCTTCTGGAGGATGCCGCTCTATATGATCCTGGGATCGGCCGCCGGCACCTGGGTGTTCGTTTCCGCGCCGGATGCGCCGTACACGCTGGTGCTGGCGCTCCTGACGCTGTTCTATCTCAACCTCGATCGCGTAGGCCGCACCGAATGGCCGCTCCTGCGGCGCCACGAACGCGTGTTCGCGCCACTGTCCGGCATTACCGCCGGGGTCTTCGAAGGCACGGCGAATATTGCCGCGCCACCGCTCATCATCTTCTATCTCTCGCTGGGCCTCACGCCCGCCATGCTGGTGCAGGCGCTCAACATCTGCTTTCTGGTTGGCAAGACGACCCAGTTCACAGTGCTCGCCACCCGCGGCGGCGTGGGAATGGGCGAGTGGCTGGCGACGCTGCCCTTCGTCGCGATCGGCGTCGCGGGCTCGCTCGCCGGGGTGCTCATCCGCAACCGCATCGACGCGGCAGCTTTCCGCGTCTGGGTAAAACGCGCGCTGTTCGTGATCGCGCTGGGGCTGCTCGGGCAGTACGCCTATTCGCTGCTTAGTTGAAAGGCGTGACCGCTAGCAGCCTGTCCGACTTAGGTAGTCGGACAGGCTGCTAACAGCAAAACCGCCTGCGGATTTCGAATGAAACCCTGGATAGCGACCCTTATTGGCCTCCAAAGGGCGGACAAGTAAGCTCGCAATGAAGTTTTCATTGCTTTTTGCCTCGATTTTCGTGCAGGCGGTTTTGCATAAGGAGTTTGTCGGAGCTCAGTCCGACAAACTCCTAGTCCACTTTGATATTCGCGTCCTGGATGATTTTCCTGAACTTGGCGACTTCCGAGCGGACGTGGGCATCGAACTGCTCGGGTGTGGTGGGGGTGGGCTCCGCCCCCAAGGCAAGCAGTCGTTCCTTCACGTCGGGGAGCCCGAGAATACGCGTCACTTCGCGGTTGAGCTTCGCCACGACCGGTCGCGGTGTACTGGCGGTGGTCAGCAGGCCAAACCACGGGTCGAAGACGTAGCCGGGCACGCCCGCCTCCGCGATGGTCGGCAGCTCCGGCATCGCCGCGGCGCGCTTGCCGGTCGAGGTCGCAAGCGCCACCATCTTTCCGGCCCGCGCCAGCGGTAGCACATTGACGATCGGCGAAAAGTTGAACAGCACGCTGCCCTGCAGCGGGGCGATCAGCGCTTCTGGGATGCCCTTGTATGGCACGTGGGACACGTCGATCTTCGCCAGATTCTTGAACAGCTCCCCCGCCAAGTGATTCGCGCTGCCGATACCGGGCGATGAATAGTTGAAGATGCCCGGCTTCGAACGCGCGAGCGCGACCAGTTCCTTTACCGACTTCACGCCGCTGCCCGGGGAAACCACCAGGATGCTCGGCACCGTTGCGAACAGGGTCACACCCGCGAAATCCTTGAGCGTATCGTAGGGCAGCTTGCTGTAGAGGGCCGCGCTCACCGCGTGGCCGGCAGACACCGACAGCAGCGTGTAGCCGTCCGGTGTCGCGGTCGCGACGGTAACGGACGCGAGAACACCTCCCGCGCTCGGGCGATTGTCCACCACCACCGGCTGCCCCCACGCCTCGCTCATCTTTTGCCCCACCATGCGCGCCATGATGTCGGTGGTGCTGCCGGCTGAGAAGCCCACCAAGACGCGGATCGGCCTGCCGGGATAGGCCTGCACCGGGTCGCTCGCGCGCCCTTGCCCCCACGAAGATTCCGCGCAGCCCATGCATAGCGTCGCGGCAAGGCCCAGCCTGGCGATATAGAGCTTCATCGGATCCTCCTCGAACCTGCGGGGAAGATTAATGGAATACGCGCGTGAGCGCCAACGCTGGACGCGAGCCGGCCGCGGGAACGGTCAGTTCGCGATGCGGGCGAATGAACAAACGGCCGGCGTGAAGCCGGCCGTCATGCCCGCAGTCGATGGATACTCAGGCGGGCGCTTTTTCGATCAGCTTCTTCAGTTCGCCGCTCTGGTACATCTCGGTCATGATGTCGGAGCCGCCGACGAACGCGCCGTTCACATAGAGCTGCGGGATGGTCGGCCAATTGGCGTACTCCTTGATGCCCTGGCGGATGTCCGGGTTTTCCAGCACGTTGACGGTGAAGATCTCGTTCACGCCGCACGCGCGCAGGATCCCGACGGCGTTCGCAGAAAACCCGCACTGCGGAGAATCAGGCGTGCCCTTCATGTAGAGCACAACGCGGTTTCCACCGACTTGGTTCTTTATAACGTCTTGAATACTCATGCTTTCTCCATATACCCGAGCAATTTACTCAAACATTAGTTTACGTGTTCCCGCCGCCTACGTCAAACGCGGCCACCAGTGACCCGCCCGATGCCAGCGAGGTCGTGGCGGGTCGCTACTTCGAAATAGCCCGCCTGCGCCAGCAACGCGCGGCAGCGCGCAGCCTGGTCGTAGCCGTGCTCGAAGAGCAGCCCGCCGCCGGGCTCGAGGTGAGTGCGCGCCTGCGTGATGACCAAGCGAATGCAGGAAAGTCCGTCTGCGCCCGCGACGAGCGCCGCGCGCGGCTCGAAGCGAGAATCGCCTTCCGAGAGGTGCGGGTCACGCTCGGCGACATAGGGCGGGTTGGAAACGATGAGGTCGAAGCGCCTGCCGGCAAGCGCGTCCAGCCAATCGCTCTCGATGAACTCGATGCCGGAGCCGTGCCGCGCCGCGTTCTCGCGAGCGACCGCCAGTGCATCGCGCGATTCCTCCGTCGCCGTCACCTGCGCGCGGGGACGATGTTTCGCTATCGCGACCGCGACACAGCCGCTGCCCGTCCCGAGATCGAGCACGCGAAACGGGGCGTGCGCGGGAACGCGCTCGAGGGCGGCCTCGACCAGAAGCTCGGTTTCCGGCCGCGGGATCAGCACCGCCGGTGTCACCTTGAACACGAGGCTATAGAACTCGCGCTCGCCGGTGAGGTAGGCGACCGGCTCGCCGGCCCGCCTGCGCTCGACCCACGCCAGATAGCGGTCGCGCTGCCGATCCGTCAGCACCTGCCCGGGATGCGCGACAAGGTGCGTGTCGCCGACTCCCAATGCCGCGCGTAACAGGGCGCGCGAATCAATCGGATCGATGTTCGCGATTCGCAGCATCTCGGCAACGTTCGCTCCCGGCATATCGCGAGTATTTACCATTGCGCCAACAACACGATGACACCCGCCACCGTGAGCGCCACGCCTGTGATCAGCATTCCGCTCACGCGCTCCTCGCGCAATACGAGCGCGCTCAACATCAACGTGAACAATGGATAGGTGGCGACGATCGGGGACACGAGGACAACGGCGCCGGTGTTGAGCGCGCGGTACAAGCACAGCACCGCGACACCGTTGAGGATGCCGGTGACCGCAAACCAGAAAGCTCCGTGCCGATTGAATTCCGGTCTTGCGCGACGTCCAAGCGCCGCGGCCCACACCGCCGCGGAGGATACGGTGTAGCCCACCAGCGCGGCCGCAAACGGGTTGGGCCAGAGCGCGAGCCCGGCCTTGGACAGGACCTGGGCCAACGCGCGCAACGCCGCCGCCGACCACGGCAACCACAACGCCCCCTGCTGCTGCTCCCGTGCGTCCGCGCCGCCCGGTCTCGACAGCGCCACGGATCCCAGCACGATCAGGGACGTGGCGGAGAGTTCGCGCAGACCGAGCGCCTCGTCCAGAAACAGCGCCGCCCCCAGCACCGCGAACAGCGGCGCCGTGCTGCCGACGGTCCCGGTCACGGTCGGGCCGAGCCGCCGGTTGGCCTCGAAAGTGAGCAGCGTTACCGCGGCCGGAAAGAACAGCCCCACGAGGACGAAGATTCCGAAGGCGGCGGCCTGCCATCCGGCCAGGTCCATGAAGGGCGCCAGCAGCCAGAACAACAGCGTCGCGGTGGGAATGCTGACCTTGGCGCCGCTTGCGGCATCCAGGTATTTCAAACCAGAGTGAGTGGTCACTAACGCCGCGCCGAAGAGGGCGGCGGACAGCGTGGCGTAGAGGATAGCTTGCAACGGAAATCCCGCGGGACATGCCGCGTCCGAGTCGCGGCCGACTTACGCTGGCTGCGTCTCGTCAGCGAGCTGGGCGAGCAGCTCTGCCTGGTGCTCGGCCGCGAGTGCCGAGAACAGCTCGTCGAGCTCGCCGTCCATGATCCGGTCGATCTTGTAGAGCGTGAGGTTGATACGGTGGTCCGTCACCCGCCCCTGCGGGAAGTTGTAGGTGCGGATGCGTTCGGAGCGGTCGCCGCTGCCGATCAGGGATTTGCGCGTGGCGGCCGTCTTCATCCGCTGTTCGCTGATCTGCTTGTCCTTGATGCGCGCGGCGAGAATACCGAGCGCCCGCGCCCGGTTCTTGTGTTGCGAGCGGTCGTCCTGGCATTCCGCCACGATGCCGGTGGGCAGGTGCGTGATGCGCACGGCGGAATCGGTCTTGTTGACGTGCTGCCCGCCCGCCCCCGAGGCGCGGAAAGTGTCCACGCGCAGCTCCGCCGGGTTGAGCACCACGTCGGCGATCTCGTCGGCCTCGGGCATCACCGCCACCGTGCAGGCGGAGGTGTGGATGCGGCCCTGGGTCTCGGTGACGGGCACCCGCTGCACGCGGTGGCCGCCGGACTCGAACTTGAGCTTGGAGTAGGCGCCCTGCCCCGAGATCTTGGCGATGATTTCCTTGAAGCCGCCGAGGTCGGACGGGCTCTGCGACACCACTTCGACCGGCCAGCGGCTGCGCTCGGCGTAGCGGCTGTACATGCGGAACAGCTCGCCCGCAAAGAGAGCGGACTCCTCCCCGCCGGTGCCGGCACGGACCTCGAGAAAGATATTGCGATCGTCGTTGGGATCCTTCGGCAGCAGCCGCTGCTGCAGCTCCTGTTCGATGCCGGCGAGCCGCTCCCGGGTCTGCCGGATTTCGGACTCGGCGAATTCGCGCATGGCAGGATCCCCGCTCATCTCCTGCGCCGCCTGGATATCGGCCTCGCCCCGCACGTGCCGCTGGTAGAGCTCGACCACCGGCGCGATCTCGGCGTGCTCGCGGGTGAGCCTGCGGTAGTTGTCGAGGTCCGCGGTCGCGGTCTCAGAGGAGAGCAGGCGGTTCAACTCCTCGAGCCGGCCCGAGAGCTGGGCGAGCTTGGCCGCGATGCTTGGCTTCATGGGCGGGGACGGTTTCTTATTCCGGCCGCGGGATCTGGTAGAGGCGGGTCAGCAGCTGCGCCAGAGCATCGCGTTCTTCCTCGCGCGCGTGCGCCAGCGCATGGGTCGGCGCGTGCAGCAATTTCGCGGCCAGCGCGTGCGAGAGCTGCTCCAATACCATTTGGGGGTCCTCGCCCCTCGCCAAGCGCCGCAGCGCGCGCTCCATCTCGTGGCGCCGTGCCCGCTCCGCTGTGTCGCGCAGCGCGCGTATCGTCGGCACCAGCTCCCGGTTGCCGAGCCAGTGCATGAAGTCGGTGACCTGGTTCTCGATGATCACCTCGGCCTGCGCCACGGCGTTCTGGCGCACGTCCATGCCCTCGCGTGCGACCTTGCCGAGGTCGTCCACGCCATAGAGGAACACGTCGTCCAGCCGCCCGACCTCCTCCTCGATGTCCCGCGGCACCGCAAGGTCGAACATGAGCATCGGGCGATGCTTGCGCTCGCGCAGCGCGCGCTCGATGAGTCCCTTGCCGATGATCGGCAGGGTGCTCGCCGTCGAGCTCACCACGATGTCATGGCCGGCAAGCTGCGAGGGCAGATCGTTGAGCGTAATGGCGCGGCCGAGGAAGCGGTCGGCGAGGGCCTGGGCGCGCTCGAGCGTGCGGTTGGCAAAGGTCAGGCGCCGCGGATGCTGGGCGGCGAAATGCGTGGCGGTGAGCTCGACCATTTCTCCCGCGCCGATGAAGAGCACGCTTTGCTCGGCGATCGATGGGTAAATACGCTGCGCGAGCCCTACCGCGGCGGAGGCCATCGACACCGTCGCGGCGCCGATTTCGGTTTCGGAGCGCACCGTTTTCGCCACCGCGAAGGTGCGCTGGAACAGCTTGTTCAGCAGCAGCCCGAGCGTGCCCGCCGCCTGGGCCGTGCGCACCGCCTGCTTGAACTGCCCGAGGATCTGCGGCTCGCCCAGCACCATCGAATCGAGCCCGCTCGCCACGCGGAAGGCGTGCTTGACGGCATGCGCTTGCGGCAGGCGGTAGAGATAGGGCTCGATCTGCTGGGTCTTGAGGCTGTGATAGCCGGCCATCCAGTCGACCGCCGCATGCGGGTCGGAGGTCGAGCAGTAAATCTCGGTGCGGTTGCAGGTGGAGATGATCGCCGCCTCCTTCACCGGGCGGTGGTCCACCAGCTCGCGCAGCGCCCCGATCAGACCCTCGGCGTGAAACACCACCTGCTCGCGCACCGATAGCGGAGCGGTCTGGTGGTTGATGCCAAAGGCGAAAAGCTGCATGATCCGGCGCGGCCAGGTAAAAAGAGAGCAGATATTAATACTTTGGCGGCGGCCGCGACAATGTACCGTTTCGCAGCCGCCGCGCCGGATTAGACTTCGTTCTGCAGCGGCTTTCCCTGCGCCCATTTCACCAGGTTGGCGAGGAAAATCCGCATGGCACGGTCATCGTTGCCCGAGGAAGCCGAGGCATTGTGCGGCGACACGATAGCGTTGGGCAGGTCCCACAGCGGCGAGTCGGCTGGCAGCGGCTCCTTCTCGAACACATCGAGATAGGCGCCGCCGAGCTGACCGCTCCGCAACGCTACGATCACCGCGCTTTCGTCCACAATCTCTCCGCGCGCGACGTTGACGAGGTGCGCTCCCCGCGGCAGCCGCGCGACCGTGCCGGCATTGATGATGCGCCGCCCGGGCCTGGATGTCCGCTTCGCGAGCAGCGGCGGCGAGAATGTTGCCGTAACGCGCCAGCGTGCCCTTGGACAGCAGGATTCCCGTCATATCAGTTATCAGCGTTCAGCCGTCAGCATTCAGCCAGAACGGTGCAAGCTGACCGCTGGGTGCTGATTGCTGACCGCCGCGCCGCCTCCGGTAGGCCAGCATCATCGCCAGCCTCATCGTGTCGGCAGCCTGCTTGCAGCCTCCGAACAGTTTGCGGCAAGAATTCAGCTCCAAGGGGTCGGCTGCCCTGCGCACCTACGCGGTCGCACCCGCAAGCGGGCACCTGCTGAACGCTCCGGTGCGCCCTCCTTGGTCACATCCCCGCAAGCGGGGCGGCTGTTCCGCGCTCCGGCAAGCTACTTCTTCTTGTCGCGGGCGAACAGCTCGTCGAGCTTGCGCTCGTAGGCGTGGTAATCCAGAAAATCATAGAGCTCGTCGCGCGTTTGCATCAGCTCGACGACCCCTTTCTGCGTGCCGTTCTTGCGGATGCTTTCGTAGACCCGCAGCGCCGCAGCGTTCATCGCGCGAAACGCCGAGAGCGGGTAGAGCACGATGGCGACGCCCGCCGCGCCCAGTTCCTTCACCGTGTAGAGCGGCGTCTGGCCGAACTCGGTGATGTTGGCGAGTATCGGGACTTTGACCGCGTCGGCGAACTTCCGATACATGGCGAGCTCGGTGATCGCCTCGGGGAAGATCATGTCGGCGCCGGCTTCCACGCACGCGCAGGCGCGATCGATCGCCGCCTGCAGCCCCTCCACCGCCAGCGCGTCGGTGCGCGCCATCACCACGAACGCGGGATCGGTCTTGGCGTCCGCCGCGGCCTTGACCCGGTCCACCATTTCCTGCTGCGACACCAGTTCCTTGTTGGGGCGGTGGCCGCAGCGCTTGGACCCGACCTGGTCCTCCAGGTGCATCGCGGCGGCGCCGAACTTGATGAGAGACTTCACGGTGCGCGCAATGTTGTGCGCGCTCGCGCCGAAGCCCGTGTCCACGTCCACCAGCAGGGGCAACGGGCAGACATCGGTGATGCGGCGCACGTCGGTCAGCACGTCGTCAAGCCCGCTGATGCCCAGATCGGGCACCCCCAGCGAGCCGGCGGCCACCCCTCCGCCCGAGAGGTAGATGGCGCGGTAGCCGACGCGCTGCGCCATGCGCGCTGAATAGGCGTTGAGGGTGCCGATCACCTGCAGCGGGCGCTCGGCGGCGAGCGCGGCGCGAAAGCGCGTGCCGGCTGAACCGGCTTGAGCAGTCGAAGGAATGCGCTCGTTCATGGCTTGTGCCCGGACGCAACCGGAACCGGCGTCACCCGCCGGTCCTCCTCTTGTGATCCAGGGCAAGGCGTCCAGTATGTGGCATTTACCTTAGCACAGCATACCCTGTATTGCCAGAAGCACTCTGGTGGCATAATCGCGGTTCGCTCACTATACGGACTTAACCAGCCATGCCACGCAAGACCGAGGCCCCAGCCGGCAATCGCCTCACCGGCACCCAGAGCATCGAGCGCGCGCTGACGCTGCTGCGCGAGATCGCCGCTCACAACCGCGGCGGCTCGCGCCTGCTCGATCTCGCCACCCGCACCGGGCTGCAGCGCCCGACCGTGCACCGCATGTTGAAGTGCCTCGCCACGGAGAGCATGGTGCAGCAGGACCCGGACTCCCACCGCTACTTCCTGGGCTCGATGATGTTCGAGCTCGGGCTCACCGCCGCGCCGCGCTTCAACCTGCGCGAGATCTGCCACCCGGCGCTGACGCGCATCGCAGAGGCGACCGGCGACACCGTGTTTCTCACTCAGAGAAGCGGTCTCGATTCAGTGTGCCTCGACCGGCGCGAAGGCGCCTTCCCGATCAAGACCTTCACCCTCGAGATCGGCATGCGCCGGCCGCTCGGGGTGGGCACCGGCTCTCTCGCCATTCTGTCCGCGCTCAGCGAGGA
>JBGQGU010000038.1:0-11821 GCA_041497655.1 Gammaproteobacteria bacterium | reverse complement strand
TCAGCAGTACCCCACGCGCCCGATCCGCTGGATCGTGCCGGTGCCTCCCGGCGCCACGACCGACATCATTTCGCGCCTGATCGGGGGCAAGATGAGCGAGGCCTGGGGCCAGCAGGTGGTGGTGGACAACCGGACCGGCGGGGCATTCGTGATCGGCACCGACATCGTCGCCAAGTCCAATCCGGACGGCCACACCATCGGGATTTTTCTCACGCCGCACGCGGTGAACCCGTTCGTCTTGAAGAACCTGCCCTACGACGCGGTCAAGGATTTCCAGCCGATCACGCTCGTTGCGATCGTGCCCGGCGTGATGGTCACGAACGCCAACGTGCCGGTGACGAACCTGCGCGACGTGATCGCGCTTGCCAAAGCGAAGCCGGGGCAGTTGAACTACGGCTCGCCCGGGCCGATGACCTCGGGGCACCTGTCCATGGAGCTCCTGAACCTGACGGCCGGGATCAAGATACTGCACGTTCCCTACAAGGGCGGCGCGCCGGCGATCATCGACCTGCTCGGCGGGCAGATCCAGTTCGTCGTTCTTGGCCCGCCCACCGTCATGGGGCACCTCAAGGCCGGGCGCCTGAAGGCGATCGCCACCACGGCCGCCAAGCGCTCGCCGGGCCTGCCGGACACGCCCACCTTCGCCGAGTCGGGATTGCCCGGCTACGACACCTATGAATGGTACGGCCTCTTTGCCCCGGCGCGGATCCCGCGCGCGGCGCTCGCCAAGTTGAACGGCGAAGTGAATCGCATCATCGCGCTTCCCGATGTGCGGGAGCGGATGCTCGGGCTCGGCGCGATCCCGAGCGGCAACAGCCCCGAGGCGTTCGCCGCGTTCGTGAAGGGCGAGATGGCCCGGTGGGGCAAGGTCGCGCAGCAGGTGGGGCTGCGGCCCGACTAATGAGCGTCTTAGAAATGCTTGACGACGCTCATCCCTCACCCCCGCCCCTTTCCCGAGGGGAGAGGGGAGACTCGAGGTGCAAATGCTTTGTCAGGCATTTGCACGAGGACTAATAATCGGGATGAGTGACAGCGAGCGGTCGCGCGGACGGGGCGGAAGCGCCGTCTGGGTCGGCATCGACACCGGCGGCACTTTCACCGATCTCGTCGCGGTCCATCTCGAAAGCCGCCGCTACCACTACCACAAGGTGCCGACCACGACGGAGGATCCCGCGCGCGGCATCCTGGACGGTATCGCGGAGCTGCTCGATCAGAACCGGCTGGCGCGCTCCGATGTGGCGTTCCTGGTCCTCGGCACGACGCTCGCCACGAACGCGGTGCTGGAGGGCAAGTGGGCTCGGACGGGACTCATCACCACCGCCGGATTTCGCGACGTGCTCGAGCTCGCGCGCCAGCGCCGCCCGCATTACTTCAACCTCGACATCCCGAAGCCGATGCCGCCGGCCGCGCGCGACTGCCGCATCGAAGTCGGCGGCCGTATCGCGCAGGATGGCTCCGAGGTGGCGCCGCTCGCGGAGGACGACGTGCGCAGCGCCGTCGAGCGGCTGAAGCAAAAGAAGGTGGAGGCGGTCGCGGTGTGCTTTCTCCACGCCTACGCCAACCCGGCGCACGAAGAACGGGCGAAGGCGCTGGTGGCCGCCCTCTGGCCGGGCGTCTATCTCTGCAGCTCGGGCGACGTGCTCGCCGAATTTCGTGAATTCGAGCGCTTTGCCACCGCCACCGTGAACGCGAGCCTGATGCCGGTCATGGACCGCAGCCTCGAGCGCTTCGGGCGCGGCGTGGCGGATCTCGGCATCCGGCCGGTCCCGCGCGTCATGCAATCGAATGGCGGCGCGGTGTCGCCCGGCGCGGTGAGGCGGCTCCCCGTCAATACGTTTTTTTCGGGACCGGCGGGTGGCGTCATCGGGGCGGCGGGTCTCGGCGAGCACCTCGGCCTTCCCAACCTCATCACCTTTGACATGGGGGGCACCTCGACCGATGTCTGCCTGATCCGCGACGGGGAGCCCGCGCAAAAGAGCGAGCGCCTGATGGGCGGTTTCCCGGTGCGCACGCGCGCGCTCGATATCCACACCATCGGCGCCGGGGGCGGCTCCATCGCGTGGAGGGACGCGGGCGGGCTGCTCAAGGTCGGGCCGCAGAGCGCCGGCGCGCATCCCGGGCCGGCAGCCTACGGCCGCGGCGGAACCGAGCCCACCGTGACTGACGCCAACGTCGTGCTGGGCCGGTTGAATCCCCGGCAGCTCCTCGGCGGCCGCATGAGCATGCATCCGGAGCAGGCGCGCGCGGTGATGGACGAGCTCGCCGGCCGGTTGGGAGTGGACACAGTGCGCGCCGCGGCAGGCGTGATCGAGATCGTCAATGTCAACATGATGGGCGCGGTGCGGGTGATTTCCGTCGAGCAGGGCGAGGACCCGCGCAACTTCACGCTCGTCGCCTTCGGGGGCGCGGGACCGCTGCACGCGGCGGACATCGCGCGCAACATGGGCATCGTGAAAGTCCTGGTGCCGCCGCGGCCGGGGCTGCTCTCGGCGATCGGGCTGCTCCACGCCGACGTGCGCGGCGATTTCAGTCTCACGCGGCTGCTGCGCGCGGCGCCGGAGAACCTGAGGGCGCTCAACCGGGGGTTCGAAGAGCTGAGGCGCCGCGGCGCGACCTGGCTCGAAGGCGAAGGCGAGGCACGCGCGGGCTTCAACTGGTTCGCGGACCTGCGCTATTCCGGGCAGAATTTCGAGCTGGTCATGGAGCTGAAAGGCGGCGGGCTCGACGAGGCGGCGCTCTCGAGGCTCGTCAGTTCCTTCCATCACCGCCACCAGGACAGTTACGGTTACGACATGCGCGGCCAGCCGGTCGAGATCGTGAACCTGCGCCTGGTGGTGACGGCAAAGCGCCGCACTCCGCCTCACGAGAGCATCCGGATGAAGCGGGGCGAGCCCCGGCGGGCGCTCGTCGAGCGCCGCCGGGTGTGGTTTCCCGAAACGGGGTTTGTCGCGGCGCCGGTCTATGACCGCGACCGGCTGCCCGCCGGCTGCCGCATCACGGGGCCGGCGGTCATCGAGCAGATGGACACCACCACGGTGGTGCCGCCCAAAGCGCGGTTGAAGAGCGGCAGGCTCGGCTACCTGCACATGGATCTAGGAATTTCTCGGGCCAAGCCCGATAAATTCCTAAGCGGAGGCCGGCATGGGCCGTAGCGTGGATCCGATCCGCGCGGAGGTCGTCGCACGTTTTCTGCTGGCGACAGCGGAGGAGATGGGCGCGACCCTCATGCGCACCGCGTTCTCGCCCAACATCAAGGAGCGCGCGGACTGCTCGACCGCCATCTTCGACGCCGCCGGCGAGGTGGTCGCGCTCGCGCAGCGCGTGCCGATCCACCTGGGGTCGATGGTCGGCGCGGTGGACGAGATCCGCAGGCGCTACCGGGAGCAGGACATCCGTCCCGGCGACATGTTCATCGCGAATGATCCCTACACCGGCGGCGGCACGCATCTGCCCGACATCAACATCATCGCGCCGGTATTCCTGGGCAAGCGCATCGTCGCCTTCGTCGCCAACATCGCGCACCACGCCGACGTCGGCGGCATGGTCCCCGGCTCGGAAGCGGCGGTCTGCACGTCGATTTTCCAGGAGGGCATCCGCATCCCGCCGGTGCGCATCCGGCGCGAGGGGGAGTTGAACCGCGACGTTCTCGAGCTGATCCTGCTCAATTCCCGCACGCCCGGGGAGCGCGTGGGTGATCTGCAGGCGCAGTTCGCGGCGAACACGGTGGGCATGCGCAGCGTGCTGCAGCTCTTCGATCGCTACGGGCCGAAGGAGACGCAAGCGGCGGTGGCCGCCTATCTCGACTTCACCGAGAAGCGCTTTCGCGCGGCGATCGAGCGGCTGCCCCGGGGGCGCTTCGAGGCCGAGGACTTTCTCGATGGTGATCGCGAAGGCGAAGTGTGCCGCATCCGGCTCGCGCTCACGGTCGGCAAAGGCAGGCTCGATTTCGACTTCACCGGCTCCGGTCCACAGCTCGCGGCCGCGCGCAACATCCCGTACCGCGCGCTGCTTGCCACGGTCTACACCGTGGCGAAGCGCCTGCTCGATCCGGAGGTGCCCGCCAACGCCGGCTACTACCGCACACTGAGCATCAAGGCGCCGCCCGGCTGCGTGGTGGGCCCGGTGCCCCCCGCGGCGGTCGGCTGCCGCTCGATTTCGGCGAGCGTGCTGGGTGATGTCATCGCCCAGGCGCTCTCCCGGGCCATGCCGGAGAAGGCGCTCGCCGGCTGCGGCCCGCATCAGCTCTACGTGCTCTCGGGCACGGATCCGCGCACGGGAACCTATTTCGTGAACTACGAAACGCTCGCCGGCGGCTACGGGGCGCGCGCCGGCCGCGACGGCGTGGACGGTGTGCGCGTGCACGCGTCCGGCTCGTCGAACCTCCCGGTGGAGGCGCTGGAGCACGCCTACCCGTTCCGCGTCGAGCGCTACGCGCTGCGGGACGGCTCGGGCGGGGCGGGGCAGTACCGTGGCGGCGCCGGCGTCGAGCGCGATTACCGCGTGCTCGCCGACGACATCGTCGTGAGCCTCTCTTCCGAGCGCCAGCATGTCCCGGCGCAGGGCATGATGGGCGGACGGGACGGCGCGACCGGCGCCTTCGTCCTCAATCCCGGGACGGTGGAAGAGCGCAGCCTGCCGGCGGCGGCGGCGGACGTGCGGCTGCCGCGCGGGAGTCTCTTCCGGATCCGCACGCCGGGCGGCGGGGGCTACGGCGATCCGCGCGGGCGCAGCCCGAGCGCGGTCGAGCGCGACCTGCGCGAGGAGCGAATCACCCCGGCGCAGGCCCGTGAACTTTGCGGTTGGGGAGAGAAGACATGAAGCGGCCACAGGAAGCGGATGCGATCCGGGCGGCCCGGGCGAACTACCCGGCTCTCGAGCGCTGGACCTACCTCGATGTCGCCGGGCGCGGCGTGCTCTCGCGCGCGGTGCGCGCCGCGCTCGACGCGCATCTCGACGAGCGCATGCTGAACGGCGCGGACAAACAGAAGTTTTTCGAGCTGATCGAGAATACGCGCGCCGGATTCGCGCGGCTGATCGGCGCCGCACCCGAGGAGATCGCCTTTACCAAGAATATTTCCGAGGGGCTCAACATGATCGCGACCGGCTTCCACTGGCGCCGCGACGACAACGTGATCCTGTGCCCCGAGCTCGAGCACCCGAACAACATCTATCCGTGGCTCAACATGCGCCGCTACGGGCTCGAGGTGCGGGCGGTCGCCCCGCGCGCAGGCCATATTCCCGTGGACGAGATCGCGGCGAAAATCGACGGCAGCACCCGCGTGGTGACAGTCTCCACCGTGACCTTCGCGCCGGGTTTCCGCGCCGACGTGGACGCGCTCGGGAAAATCTGCCGCGCGCGCGGCGTGCTGCTGCTGGTGGATGCCGCGCAGTCGGTAGGCGTGCTCCATACCGATGTCGGGCGCTCGAAGATCGATGCGCTCGCGGTTTCCACCGCCAAGGGGCTGCTCGGCCTCTACGGTATGGGATTTCTCTATTGCCGGCGCGACTGGGCGGAGCAGCTCGCGCCGGCGTATCTCGCGCGCTTCGGCGTGGACCTCGGCGCAGCGCACGAGGCGACGATGGGGAGTGACGAATACCGCCTGATGCCGGGCGCGCGCCGCTTCGACCTTGGCAACTATCACTTCGCGGCCGCCGCGGCGGTGGAGGCTTCGATGCGGGAGCTCGCCGCCGTTGGCACCGAGCGCATCGAGCGGCACGCCGTCGGACTCGCGCACGCGCTCGCCCGAGGGTGTCACGATCTGGGGCTGCCGGTTGCGGGCGGCGCGCCCGGACCGCATCTCGCCCACATCGTCACCGTGGGCGAGAGGGGCGCCAGCCACTACGGCTCGGAGGACGAGCGCATCAACCGGCTCCACGGCCATCTCGTCGCCAACCGCGTCAAGCTCTCGATCCGCCGCGGCATGATGCGCTTCGCGTTCCACCTCTACAACAACCGGGACGATGTCGAACGGGTGCTCGAGCTCTGCCGGGACTTCCTCGCGCGCGGACACACGAAACCGGACCGGGGCGCACGCGAGCAGCCATCTCCCTCGGTCGAGGGAGAAGACTAATTACTTGCGCGCGGCGGCGCCTCCATCCACGCTGATGATGGTGCCCGACACGTACGAGGCGCGGTCGGAGCAGAGGAAAACAACGACGTCCGCGATCTCCTCCACCGTCGCTGGCCGGCCGAACGGGAAGCCCTTGGTCAGCTCGCGCCAGCGCTCCGGATCGCCCAGGTCCTTCTGCGCCTGGTTGCGCCAGCGCGTGACCCCGCGGTCGGTCGCGGTCGCGCTGGGATTCAATCCGATCACCCGCACGCCATGGCTAGGGCTCTCGGCGCCGAGCGCGCGCGAAAACGCCATCAACCCCGCGTTCGCGATGCTGCCGGCGATGTAGCCGGCGGTGGGGCGCTCCCCGGCGCCGCCGATGATGTTGACGATGACGCCGCGGCGGCGCTCGCACATCGCGGCGTAGAGTGCGCGCGAGAGATTGATATAGCCGAACACCTTCAGGTCCCACGAGTCGCGCCACACCTTCTCATCGAGCCCGGTGAGCGTGCCCTGGGGTATCGCGCCGGCATTGTTCACCAGGATGTCGACATCGCGGCAGGCCTGCCCGAGCTTTTTGGCGTTCTCGCTCGCGGCGAGATCGAGCGCGTGGGTCGTGACGCTGACCTTGTGCGCGGCCAGCAACTTCGTGCGAGCTGTCTCGAGGTCGGCGGCGTTGCGCGAGGCGAGGTGAAGGTGGCAGCCCTCGGCAGCGAGCGCTTGCGCCACGCCGAAACCGATGCCGCGCGAGCCGCCGGTGATCAATGCGGTACGGCCGGAGAGCTTGAGATCCATAAGTGATGGGTGATGGTTATCGTAGGGCAGGAAGAACACCGGCGGTTGCCGGGCCGCACGTATTCTAAAGGAATTGGCCGGGGGCCTGCTGATCCGGCCAATTCCTTAACGGAAGACCTTAACAATGAAGGAAAACATGCGCTTCACGGATCCGCTCGCTTTTCGCGCGTTCTCATAGGTCCACAGGAACGAACTATTGGGTGTTCATTAGGATTTTGTCGGCAAAGCCCGACAAAATCCTCAGGTCAACCGCCGAGGGGCTGGCGCGTTACTGTTTCTCAACGGAGATGCGATTCCGGATCAACAACGTACCCGAGGAAAGGAGAAATGACATGAGCAAGTTACTGACTACACTGGTTGCCGCGGTCTTCGCTGCGACCACCTTCGGCGCTGCGGCGCAGACCAAGGCGGTGGACCCCGCGAAAGCGACCCCGGCACAGCCGGCGACCCCGGCGAAGGGCGACGCGACCAAGGCGACCAAGGCCAAGCCGGCTACCCCGGCGCAGCCCAGCAAGCCAAAGGCCGCCAAGCCCAAGACCGAGAAGAAAGCCAAGACCGAGAAAAAGGCCAAGACCGAGAAGAAGAAGTCCGAGCCCAAGCCCAAGGGCGAAGCCAAGAAGGGCGAAGGCAAGAAGGCCGAAGGCAAGAAGGCCGAAGGCACGTCCTCGGCGGTGAAGTAAGCGCTACACTAGCAAGACACCCGGCGCGTAAACGCAGCTGCGGCCAACCGCACCGCGCGGCGCCGTAAAGGCAGGGTCGACGACCCTGCCTTTTTCTTTGTCACGTCTCCTCCCCCCTTGCGGGGGAGGATTGAGGTGGGGGGTCAGAAACGCTGCTTCGCGAGGATTGCTGCCAGGCGTGCCTGCGATCTTGTCATTCGTCCCCCCATCCTGCGCCCGCGGAGGGCGGAGCAGGTTCCAAGCGTTTTGGGCTTGGATGCGACCCCGGAGCGGGATGCAGCGCCGCAATTGATCGCGTGCTTACGTGCGCAGCCTCCGAACGGATTGCGGCAAGAGCCCAGATCGGTACTGTCGGCTGCATTGTGCGTCTTCGCGGTCGCATCCCCGCAAGCGAGGCCCCTGCTCAACGCTCCGACGCGCCCTCCTTGGTCGCACTCCAGATTAAAATCGAGGCCCCTGCTCAACGTTTCGGCGCACTTCCCCCGCAAGGGGGGAAGGAATAGTCTCCGACTTTCCGCCGCGACTGCGGGACATCCCAATGCACTACATCGATTCGATTACCGGCGCCACCTATCCCCTCGCGCAACCGCGCTGGCGCGGCGATTCCGGTGGCCACGTCAATCTCGGCGCCGCGCCGGGACTCGGGCGCGGCGACATCGACGGTTCGGTCAACTCACTGTGGCGCTATCGCAAGGCGCTGCTGGTGCACGCCGCAGACGCGGTGACGATGGGTGAAGGCTGGACGCCGCTCGTCCGGGGCGCATGGGACGGCGTGGCGCTGGACTTCAAGCTCGAGTTCATGATGCCGACCGGCTCCTTCAAGGACCGCGGCATGACCGTGATGGTGAGCTACCTGAGGAGCCACGGCGTTACCGAAGTGCTGGAGGATTCATCGGGCAACGCAGGCGCCTCGCTTTCCGCATATTGCGCACGGGCGGGCATGCGCTGCCGCATCCTGGTGCCGGAAACGGCGTCGTATCCGAAGATCGCGCAGATTGCCGCGTGCGGCGCGGACGTGGTGACGATCAGGGGATCACGCCAGGACGTGGCCGATGCGGCGCTCGCCATGAGCCGGGACCTGTTCTACGCGAGCCACAACTGGCAGCCGTTCTTCGCGGAAGGCACCAAGACGCTCGCCTACGAGCTGTGGGAGCAGCTCAACTTTCGCGCACCCGACAGCGTCGTGGTCCCGGTCGGCTACGGCGCCAATGTGCTCGGCTGCGACCGCGGCTTCTCCGAGCTACTGAGCCGGGGCGAGGTCGCGCGCATGCCGCGCCTCTACGGCGTGCAGGCGGCGAACTGCGCGCCGTACTACGCCGCCTTCCGGGCGGGCGTCGAGCATTTCATGCCGGTCCCGGTCAGCCCGACCGTCGCGGAGGGGATCGCTTCGTCGAAACCGACGCGAATGCGCGAAGTACTCGCGCCGGTGCGCGCCTCCGGCGGCGAGATCGTGGCGGTGACCGAGGATGAGATCGCGCGCGCGCTCGCCGCGCTGGCGAGGAAGGGTTTCTACGTCGAGCCGACTTCCGCTGCCGCTGCGGCGGGGCTGTCGCAGCTCATCGCGCGCGGCGCGATCAAGCAGGGCGAAACGACGGTGCTGGTGCTCACCGGCACGGGCTTGAAGGCGTCCGAGAGCATCGGCCGGCTGCTCAACCTCGGCGCCCGTCTTCAGACTTGAAGGCGTGAATCGTGATTCGTGAGTCGTGATTCGACTCTACGCGACGCCGTGCTTCCTGAGCCACGCCTGCATGCGCTTCCAGCCGTCCTCCGCGGCTTCCTTGCGGTAGTTCGGGCGGTAGTCGGCGTAGAACGCGTGCGGCGCGCCGTCGTAGACCACTATCTCGCTCGTGGTGTTGCCCGCGCTCTTCAGCGCGCCGCGCATCTGCTCGACATTCGCGACCGGGATGCTGGCGTCCTCGCCGCCGTAGAGCCCCAGCACCGGCACCTTGAGGTGCGGCGCGAGCTCGACCGGGTAGGCTGGCTGCAGCGCCGCCTTCGAGGGTGCGACGAGCCGGCCGTACCAGGCGACGCCCGCCTTCACTCTTGGGTTATGCACGCAGTAGGTCCAGGTGATGCGACCGCCCCAGCAGAAACCTGTTATGCCCAGCCGCGAGGTGTCGGCCTTGCCGGTGGACTCCGCGTAGACCACAGAGGCATCGAGGTCCGACATCACTTGGCTGTCGGGGACGAAGTTCACCACCCTGGCGAAGATCTCCTGGTTGTCGGTGAATTTCGTGACGTCGCCCTGACGATGGTAGAGATCGACTGCGATCGCGAAATAGCCGAGCTTGGCGAGGCGACGGCAGACGTCCTTGATGTGCTCGTGCACGCCGAAGATTTCCTGGACCACCAGCACGAGCGGGAGCTTACCGCCCTTATCCGGCAGCGCGCGGTAGGCGGGCACCGCTCCGGTCATGGTCTGAATCTTCACTTCGCCAGCGACGAGACCCTGGGCATCGGTCGCGATGGTGGTGGACGCGATCGGCTGCACGATCCTGGCGAAGCCCTGCGGCAGCCACGCGGTCACGAGGTCGCGCAAATTGTTTTCGGGTTGCGGCGGCACGCCGCGCAGCACGTATGCGCTCATGATTCCTCCCGGTTCAGATATTGGAATTTCGGCGGACGACAGTCGCGCGGGAGTATAACACCGCGCTTGACAGGTCAAAGCGGCGCGACTTAGATTCTCCGACTCCCTTCCCGGCTCCGCGTGCGGCTATGAAAATCACCTCGGTCAAGAGCTACAGCGTGCATCCCGGCTGGCGCAAGAACCTGATCTTCGTCAAGGTCGAGACCGACGCCGGCATCCACGGCTGGGGCGAGTCCTACTCGCAGTACGACCGCGACCCCGCGGTGATCGCGCATCTCGATGCGCTCGGCCGCTACGCGGCGGGCAGGAGCCCCTTCGACATCAAGCATTTCACACAGGTCGCCTTCGACGATTACGCGCAGCGGCGCGGCTCGGTCGAGCTCTACTGCGCGATTTCGGGCATCGAGCAGGCGCTGTGGGATATCGTCGGCAAGGCCTGCAAGCAGCCGGTCTACAACCTGCTCGGCGGGCGCTGCCGCGACCGGATCCGCGTTTACGCCAACGGCTGGAGCTATCAGTTGAAGGAGCCGGCGGATTACGCGCGCGCGGCGGAGAAGGTGGTGCAGCAGGGGTTCGATGCGCTCAAGCTCGATCCGCTGCCGAGTCCCTGGCGCACCTGGATACCGAAGGAGCACGAGGAGCGCGCGGTGAGCGTGGTGAAGGCGGTGCGTGAAGCGGTGGGCCCCAAGGTGGATATCCTGATCGATCAGCACCGGCGGCTCGCGCCGATGCACGCGATCCGGCTCGACAAGCGGCTTGCCGAATTCGGCCTCTACTGGATGGAGGAATCGTGCCAGGCGGAATATCCGGACGAGCTGGCGCGGATCCGGCGCGAGACCGGCCTGCCGATGGTGATCGGGGAGGCGACCTATACCAAGACCGGGTTCCGGCCGCTGCTGGAAAAGCGCGCGGCGGACATTCTGAACCCCGACGTCGCATGCGTGGGGGGCATCCTGGAGCTGAAGGAAATCGCAGCCATGGCGGAGCCGTACCTGGTGGCGATGTCGCCGCACAACTACAACTCGACGCTGGTGGCGCTCGCTTCCACCGTGCACGCCTCCGCGGTGATGCCCAACTTCATCATCACCGAGTACTTTCTGCCGTTCGTCGAATTTTGCGACCGGATCTCGCCCAACCAGTTGAAGCCGAAGAATGGCTACATCGAGCTGCCGACCGCACCGGGGCTGGGTGTTGACGTCGACGAGGAGGCGCTCAGGAATCATCCCGGCAAGCCCTACACCACGCGCAAGTTGCGGCACCCCGGGGACGAGCCGGGCGGCATCTGATCGAGAACGGAGGAAGAACATGGATGTGCAGACCGGGTTCGGTCGGCCGGGCATGAAATGCTGCGCGGTTTGGGTCGCCGCCGCGCTGTTACTCGCGCCGGCGGCGGGCCTCGCGCAGGCCTGGAGGCCGGAGAAGCCGGTTGAGATCATCATCGGCACCAGCCCGGGTGGTCCGCAGGACCGCATGGGCCGGCTCATTCAAAAAATCCTGCAGGAGCAAAAACTCGCACCGACTCCGGTCAACGTCGTGAACAAGCCCGGCGGCGGGGGCGCGGTAGGACTCGCCTACCTGAGCCAGCGCGCCGGAGACGGGCATTACCTGATGGTGAACGCGACGACGTTGTTCACCAATTACATTACCGGCAAGACGCCGCTTGCCTACACCGAGTTCACGCCGATCGCGGTGATGGGCATCGAGTACGT
>JBGQGU010000037.1:0-11848 GCA_041497655.1 Gammaproteobacteria bacterium | reverse complement strand
AGCGCTGAGCGCGCCGCTCAGGCGCGGAGTCAGGTGCCAGTACCACGCGGCCCGATAGTCGAGCCCATTGAAATTCAGATCGCTGAATTTGTCGTAGCGGTAAGCGGTTGCGGTGGCATCGAGAAAGAAACGCTGTTGCGCGTACGGCTTGTCGATGCGCAGCCCCAAATAGCCGGTAGTAATGATCTCGGACTCTGCAGCGCGCACCAGGCCCGGGTCCCGGAAGAAGTTGGAGTCGTGGGAAACGGAAGCGCCAAGCGTTATTCGCCGCGCTTCCTCGAGGGGGGCAATGATCCCAGCGCTCGGGGCGTCCCTCGGGGCATCGTACTGAGCGTAGGCAGGGCGTGCGAGGAATCCGGCGATCAGGATGCAGACAATACAAACCCCAAGAAATTCTTTAGCCGCAGATAAACGCGGATTAACGCAGATGAACATCAAGCATTTATTAGCCACAGATACACACAGATAAACACAGATGAAAACGAAATTCCAAAAAGCACAAACAAGTTCATTCAGCCACTGATGAACGCCGATACACGCCAATGACAATCTTTCCATATCAAGCAACTGCAGTTTCGAGATACCGACCTATCAGTCGTGCCTGGCCGGCAAGAAACACTCTCTCGCCCCGCGTTAGCTGGAAGAGGGGATAAAGAACGTAACCGCCCGTGTCGAAAGTCACATCAGTAACGACGACGGCCGGACAGGTTTGTGCTGATTCGTTTGCCCAATGCATTGAAGTCCGCTTCATAAACTTCCGGTACCATTATCAAGTTATTTCAGAGCATTATAGTTAAATGCTCAAGTTTCGTGTCAAGAAGAATGTGTATGTCGCGGGCGAAGTGGTGGTGTAAAGGGCGTAAGTGGGGCATTATTGCACCCTGTAACGGCGTCATTCGAATGCACTTAGCGCTCGAACTTCATTTACCACTTTAAGTAGCGGGGAGGAGGGTTCGAAAGTACACGGCATCTGGGAACGCGCATCCCGCCTCGCTTTGTCGTTCCCTTGTATCGGTTTGCCGTGCCCAGCGGTAGCTGTGATTTCGCGAGTTCAGAATCGAGAAAAGTAACTGAGACAGCACAGCGCGCAGTAGGAGGGGGAGTCCACCGCAGAACGCTGGTCCATTGGGGTGCCTTCTGCGGTCCAAAAAATAGCTCCCTCGCCCTGCGTTAGCGGGGAGAGGGTTGGGATGAGGGGCAGGTAGCTCGCAGAACTTCATAGGGAGAATCGATTTTTGTGTGCGGGTCCCCCTCACCCTGCGCCCGCGGAGGGTGGAGCAGGATTTCCGCGCCTGTGGCGTGGATGCGACCCTGGAGCGGGATGCGGCGCCGCAATGGCTCGCGTGCTTACGTGCGCCTTCACGGTCGCATCCCCATGAATGGGGCCCCTGCCCAACGTTTCGGCGCACCTCTCCCCCGACTGGGGGAGAGGGGACTATTTGAGATCCGTCGCCCCAACTGGGGGAGAGGGGAAGTTTGAGGCATGGTTCTTGCGGCAATGCGGACTTGATCCGCCGGCAGCAATTGGCCGGCGAACCGGCACATGCTGAATCTGATCGTCGGTTTAGCGGCTTCGGCGGGCTGAACAAGCGCGCCAACGACATTGTCCTTTCGATTGAGCGGCCATCGTGAAACCTGAATCACTATGACATCTGCCTTAGATTCATTAAGTTCGATCAAGCCCGCTCCCGGCATTGCCCGGTCGGGCACGGCGCATAGCGTCGAGTCCATTGATGCTCGCATGCTCGTGCTGTTGAGGTGCGTGCTCGGAGTCTCCGCGCTCGCAGTGGTGCTGATCGACCCACCGAAATTCGGCCGCCTGGTCGGATTGACGTATTTCGCCCTCGGGGCTTATTGCGCCTACACCGTGCTTCTCGCCGCAATCTCGTACCGGCTGGATTGGCCGGCACCCCCCAGGGCTCTCCATTGGGCCGATGTCGTTTTCTATTCTTTCCTGATTGCGCTGACGGGAGGAACCAGCAGCTTTTTCTTCCTGTTTTTCTTTTACTCGATCATGGTTGCATCCTTCTGCTGGGGATTCCGGGAGGGCATGCTGGTCACGGTCGCGTCGTCCGTGTTGTTTACCGTGGTCGAGTTGAGTTTTGCGCAGGTTAACGGTCAATACGAACACGGCAACACGCTCGTTCCTGCCGCATACCTGCTCATCTTTGGCTACCTGATTTCATATTTCGGTGGCTACGAGCGGCTGTTGCGGCGCAGGCTTGCGTTGCTGAGGGAGATCAATAACCTGTGGAACCCGCGTTTCGGGGTGGACCACACGTACGGGATCAATCTGGACCGGTTGCTGGAATTCTATGGGGGGGCTTCGTGCGTCCTGGTGTTGCGGCGCCCAGCCCCTGCGTTGAATTACGCCATGTACAGTGCTTCCCGCGACAAGCCCGGCCACTCTTCAACGCCGAGCTACGTCGCCGAAAGCGCCGCCGGCGCGTTATTGCGCCTGCCGGACTCACTGGCCGCGTTCTACCATAGCCCCGCAGGCTCGTGGTGGGGGAGATTGCGCGGCTATTCCGGATATGACTTCGACCTGGGGGCGCGCACGAGCTCGTTCCTTGCCGATTGCGCGGCATGGGCCAACCTGCTCGACACGCAGGCTTTTGTCACGGTTCCCTACGTCCAGCGTGACGGGACAGCGGGCAGGATCTTCCTCACTACCGACCGCGGCGGTTTTTCGCACGCGGATATCGATTTTCTCGCGCAGGTATCGGACGCGATGTCCACCGTTGTCGAAAACATGTCTCTCGTCGAGCAACTCGTTTCCAAGGCAGCGGAGCACGAGCGCCTGACCATCTCCCGGGACTTGCACGACACGACCATTCAGCCCTATATCGGGATCAAGCTTGCGCTCGATGCGCTGTACCGCGAGGCAGGCGAAAGCAACGCTATCTCGCAGCGGATATCCGACTTGATCAATATGGCGGAAATGACGATCCGCGATCTGCGTCAATACGCGTCAACGCTCAAAGACAAGACGGCGATGCCCGGCGAGTTCCTGGTTACGGCCATCAAGAATCAGTCCGAGCGGCTGGGGCGGTTCTACGGCATCCAGGTCGAGGTCACGAGCGACATCTCCCCGCGGCTGCAGGGGCGGCTGGCGGCGGAAGCATACCAGATCATTGCGGAGGGCCTGAGCAATGTGCTGCGGCACACAGCCGCGAAGAGCGCATTCGTGACCATCCTGTGCGAGAATTCCCACCTTCTACTGAAAATTGGCAATGATGCGCAGCCTGGCGAGAATGGCACGAAGAAATTCATGCCGCGGTCGATCAACGAGCGGGTGCAGATGCTGGGCGGGAGGGCATTTGTCGAACAACGCCCGGGCGGCCAGACTGTCGTCCACGTGACGATCCCGATGTAGATTGCATGCCAGCATGACCGCAAAGAACTCCGCACCGATCCGGGTGCTCATCATCGATGACCACCGCAGCATTTTGTGGGGGCTGGAACGGCTGATCGAGAGCGGCAAGCCGGCGATGCAGGTGGTCGGCACTGCCACGAGTTGCGCCGAGGCCCTCAAGCTGATCGACGAGGCCGCCCCTGATCTGATCCTGCTCGATATCGGTCTGGGCGATGAGAACGGGGTGGACGAGATACCCAATCTCATGGCGCGGTCGCACGCTAAGATCCTGGTGCTGACGGGGATACGCGACGAGTCGCTGCATGACAAGGCCGTGCTTGCCGGCGCGAGCGGCGTAGTCGAGAAGGAAGCCTCAGCCGAGACCATACTGGCGGCGATCGAAAAAGTACACGAGGGGCAGTTGTGGCTGGACCGCGTCGCCACCGGCCGGATCTTCCTCGAGTTCTCCCGCGATAGCGCCGCTCAGCCAGTCGATCCGGAGCGGGTGAAGATATCGAGCTTGACGGAAAGAGAACGGGAGATCGTCGCGATTTCAGCGATTCATGCCGGGGCCAATGCCAAGGCAATTGCCGAGATGCTCTATATCAGCGAGCACACGCTTCGCAATCATCTGACTTCCATTTACGACAAGCTCCAGGTTGCCACCCGGCTGGAATTGTTCGCGTACGCGCACAAGCACGGCCTGACGAAGCGGCCTTCGCCTTCCCCCAAGGCTTCGAGTCAATAATAAAATGAATTCCCTCTCCCCCGATCATGGGGGAGAGGGATAGGGTGAGGGGGCACCTGGGCGCCATTTTCTTACGCGCTCTAAGACTCGCCACACCTGTTATCACTGACCGTTGTCCTTTCCCTTCCCATTTAATGGGGAGAGGGGCTTCGCGTAACTTGCCTTTTCACGAGTTACCTTGCCCCTTGCCGCATCACTCAGCACTCAGAACTCAGCACTCAGCATTCAGCTCTCATCACCCCTCTCCACGTTTCACGATTCATCATTTCCGACTCACGGGTTCAATAGGACATTCCTCCTGAAATTGATCAGGAGGAATGAGCCAGCAACTTAAGTAATTCCTCCCACTGCAAGACAGGAGTTCTCTCTCACGCGCGGCAACGCGCAGATGCGTACTCTTTGCGCGTTGATCCCGTGGCACACCGGGGGGTACGCGGGAGATGATCACAGAACAATCAGAAAAACGTAGAGGGCAGCGGATTCATACCGCGCTGCCGGTAATTCTGAAGAACGCCGCGGGCATCACGCGCGACGTCAGCGCGTCGGGCGTGTTCTTCTGGACATCGGAGTCTGTCTGCGCGCCCGGGGAGTTGATCAGCTTTTCGGTGGAGCTCAAGAGGCCCGAGGGCAGGATGAAGCTGAAGTGCCAGGGAGACGTGGTCCGCACCGAGCTGCGTAATGGGGAAATGGGCGTGGCGGTGAAGATCACTGAGTCCGCGTTCGAGCTCGGGTAGAGCATTTTGTCATGTCATTCGCATTTCCGTAGTAGAGGACTTGCACTTTCGGGACAAGGAGGAAGCATCGATTCAGGCCGTGACGTTCAGCTGATGGACGAAACCGCTGCGAAGTAAAGAGTTCGCTTAAATCTGAACCAGGTTTTTAGAATATTTAGCAGGTAGTTGCAGCGAAGAGGGAGAAATCGTTGCAAGCTACCAGCCAGGGGATGCAGTATGAAACCGCGCAAGTTGGCACTTGTTGTGTTGTGGTGGCGCGTGCGTTGCTCATAACATGAAAACAACAAGCAAGTAAGAACTACGCGCCATGATCCAAGTTTTCCGCCACTACGTTTCCGGGAGATTGATAGTTCTCGCGACCCTGGAAGCGCTGGTCTTGTTAATCGCGGCCTATGTCGGCATCTCCCTGCATACCGCCGGATATGGAACTGCGATCTCGGGTGCCGGAGAAGCAGTGCCGCCCCAAGCAGGTGCATTCGCGCTGGGCATGATGATCGTCATGTCGAGCATGGGACTGTACCAGACGGACCTGTGGAACAACACCCAGTCCATCAGGGTGCGCCTGGTTACGGCCTTCCTTCTGGGTTTCGCGATAACGGGCCTGGTCTCGTACCTGATGCCCTCGCCTTACCCGAGGCCGGTCGCACTCGTCGCTGCCATAGTGACCGTGGCTTTAGCTGGAAGCGTCCTCGTCCGCGCCGCTTTTCACAGGTGGAGCAATCTGGGTGTATTCAAGTCGCGCGTGCTGGTGCTGGGCACGGGCTCCCGGGTCATGAGGCTCGCGGAATATGCACAGCGCAACCCGAATCATCAGGTGATCGGTTATATCTCGCTCCAGCCCTCCAAGCACTACATTCCCTTGCCGCAAGTTCTGCCCATGGCGTCGGGAGATTCGCTACTGTCCGTCGTCAAAAAACACGCGATCGATCAAATCGTGGTCGCGGTCAGGGACCGGCGGGGTGGCGGGTTTCCGGTGCAGCAGCTGCTGGAGTGCAAAATGAAGGGCGTCAAAGTCGTCGAGTTGCCCACCTTTTTCGAGCGAGAGTACCGGCAAGTGTTGCTGGAATCGCTGAATCCGAGCTGGATGGTCCTCGGGAATGGCTTTCGCCATGGTTTCTTCGGGAATACCGTGAAGCGCCTGTTTGATCTGACCGCAAGCGGGGCACTGCTCCTGCTCACCTTGCCTATCATGCTCGTCGCCGCGCTATGCATTTATCTGGAAAGCGGCCTGCCCGTGCTTTACCGGCAGGAGCGGGTCGGCCATGGCGGGCGCGTCTTCACCCTCTATAAATTGCGCAGCATGAAAGACGGCGCGGAGAGCGACGGGACCGCGCAATGGGCGAGGGTCAACGACGACCGTACCACCCGGGTCGGGCGGTTCATCCGCAAGTGGCGGATCGACGAGCTGCCGCAGATCTTCAACGTGTTCCAAGGGGAAATGAGCTTCGTTGGCCCGCGACCCGAACGGCCGTATTTTGTCGATCAGCTGGTGAAGCAGGTTCCCTTCTACGCTTTGCGCCATAGCGCCAAGCCGGGGATTACTGGTTGGGCGCAGGTTCGCTACGCCTATGGCGCGTCGGTCGATGATGCCATCGAAAAACTTCAGCATGATCTTTACTATGTGAAGAACCATTGCCTGTTCCTCGACCTCATGATCCTGATTGCCACCGTGGAGGTCGTGATTTGGGGGAGGGGCGCCAGATAAGGGCTTTTTGGTCGCGCGGAGAACGAACACGGCCAATTGCAATATCTGTGGAGATGGTAAGTAAGCTACGCCGGTGCGGTAACGACGTGTTATTTTTGCCCGTGCTGGGAGAAATGGGGGCAACATGAAAATATTGCATGAGGAAAAGGTCAAGGTGCTGGCAGAGAGAAACGGCTGGTCGCTGGCTCATGCGGAAGGCTATATCGAAGGTGAATCCTTTCGCCGGCGCGGCATGACGCCCTCGAAGTACGCCCAGATCGGAATTGATGAATATAGCCTGGGCTTCCGAGCCGGGTACTACGAGCGTCAGAACCCGGGTCTGACGCGCTCCGGTAAACCCGAAGCGCCGGTCAGGGTGCGACGGAACGCCGGACGATCCTGATTGGCCTAGGACGGCCCGACGGCAAACTGGCCCTGCCTTTTTGCTCGAGCGCCGTAGTCGCCTCAGGCGTCGCGCCGGCAGGACGCTGTTGTAGGCGCGGTACGTCATGCAGGGATTTGCCCTGAGTCAGTTGTTCCATCCGCCTGAACAATTTCGCTCCACGTGGCTAGTTCCGCCCCCTGAGGTTTTCCCCCGTAGTGGCTTGTACGACGGGCTTCATTCTGGTGCCCGGCAGCGATTCTTCCGAGCTTTTTCCTCCCTCGCCCGACAATCCTCCACCCCGAGGGCCGTTCCGTTAGGCAACACAGCCGCTGCAGAGATGCGCAGCCCGAGAGGCCTGAATACAGCCTCCACGGAGCCTGGCCCATAAATTGCGGTGGTATTCCCCATGCCGGGCGAAACAGGGGCAACATGAAAGTGCTGTCGAAGGAAAAATTCAAGGTGCTGGCAGAGGCAAACGGCTGGTCCCTTGATCATGCGAAGGGCTATGTCGATGGCGAAACGTTTCGCCTGAGGGGCAAGAAGCCCTCGAGTTATGCCCTGATCGGAATCGATGAGTATTGCTTGGGCTTCCGGGCCGGCTACTACGAGCGCCAGAACCCGGCTTCAAGAGTGAGCCTTCCTGACCTGCCTGTGGCAAGCCGGTGAGTGCAAAGATGTAGGGATTCTGTCGAAGCTGTCGAAGCTACGACAGATGGCGCGCACAGCGGTTAGGCCGAAGGGCCCCCTATTCGAGTCGCGTATAACCGGGTCGGACCAGCGCAAGCCATTGATCTCGGGCGATAAGCGTGTCAAATAGCGGTCATCCGGAAACTTAGTAAGGCGTTTTTTGTAAGGGAAACGCCCGTTCCAAGGATTTCCTCAATGTCCCGCGCCAATTGCCCGAACTGAGCGCGCTATGCGGCTTCGCGAAGGTCTCAAGGTTTCCGCTTCCGCTTACCTCAAATCCGCCGCCGACAGCGCCCGGAACCCGCCCGCGAGAGGAAAGCTGTTTCGCGCCCGGCAGACCACCGCGCCGCCGGCGATGCGCGACTTGCCCACCGCGTCGCGCACGTAGGCGAGATTCGCCGCATCGCCCGGTGCGGGGAGCTCGGTCCACTTCGACTCGAACAGTTCCAGGCGTCCGCCCGCATCGACGACGAAGTCCACTTCCCGCGTGCGGTCGCGCCAGAAGAACAGACTCCGGGCGCGTCCCGCCCGGCGCTCGCCATGGCGCAGCTGGGCGAATACGAAGGTCTCCCACACCGCGCCCGCCGACGGCGACTGGCGCAGGGCATCCTCCGAGCCGATGTTGAGCAGCGCGCAGAGCAGGCCGGTGTCGGCGAGGTAGAGCTTGGGGCTCTTGATAATGGACTTCGTGCGATTGGAGAACCACGGTTCCAGCAGCACGATCTGCCCTGAGGCTTCCAGGACGGAGAGCCATTGATTGGCGGTGGAGGGTGCGATCCCGACATCGCGCGCGAGGTCGGCTTTGTTCAGCAGGTTGGCCGAACGCAGGGCACAGGCGCGCAGGAAGCGCTCGAAATCGCGCAGGTTCCCGACGTGGGCGAGCGACTGGACATCGCGTTCCAGATAGGTCGCCAGATAGGAGTTGTAGAAGGGAACGAAATCGATCTCCGGGTTGGCCTGCAACTCCGGAAATCCCCCGCGCACGATGGCGGTCTCCAAGCCGGCCTTCGGCAGGGCGGCGCGAATTTCCGCCAGCGACAGCGTCTCCAGTTCGATGATGTCGACGCGGCCGGCGAGCGATTCGGAGACGCCCTTCATCAGGGTGAATTTCTGCGAACCGCTCAGGAGGTACTGCCCATGCCGTCCGCGGTGCGCATCCACCGCTGCCTTGAGGTGCCTGAACAGGCCCGGCGCGTACTGCACTTCGTCAATAATCACAGGGCCGGGGTGACGGCGCAGGAATGCGTCCGGTTCCTTCTCGGCCTGCTCCGCTTCGGTGGGCAGATCGAGGGAGACGAATTCATGTTCCGGAAACAGCCGCCGCAAGAGCGAGGTCTTTCCGGTCTGGCGCGCGCCCGTCAGCACCACGACCGGGCGGGTGCGGGCCGAGCGCCGCAGGCGGGCTTCGGCGTCGCGCGGGATCCACATGTGCTAAATATACGATGGCATCGGATATTTAGCAATAGCGCCGCGGCCGGAGCGGGGACCCCACGACCGCGATCGGCGAACCCCGGCCATCCTGTATTCCTGGCGCCCGACGCAGGCCAGGGAGTCCTCATGATGGAACTGCGCAGCTACGTCCGAGGTTAAAAGGGTCAGTTTCTTGACTTTGCACTGTTCTGATGGTCCTTCGTGGCTTCATCGGGTATACAGCGTTACCGCGGCTGCGGACAATGTGTCATTCAACTCCCCACCACCCTACCTGCCACGCATGCACTCCTCAGCAAGGAGGGGAGGTTTCTGTACATCCGGGTTGATGGTTTATGATCCGGATTCCATGTTCATTGGGTTGCCGCTCATGAAACGACTGCTATTCGCGCTCGCTCTGCTCGCGCTGCCTACGCAGGCACAGGCGCAGGCCTGTTCCGGCCTGCTCAACCACAGCTACATCTCGCTGCAGGGGAAGCCGGTCAACCTGTGCGACTTTGCCGGCCGGCCGATACTGGTGGTCAACACCGCCAGCAAGTGCGGCTATACACCGCAATTCGAGAAGCTGGAAGCGCTGCACAGACGCTATGAAGGACGCGGCCTGGTAGTGCTGGGGTTTCCCTCGAACGACTTCAATCAAGAGCTCGCGACGAACCAGGAGATCGCCCAGTTCTGCAAGCTCACTTACTTCGTCGAGTTTCCGATGATCGAGAAGGGCTCGGTGAGCGGCCCCGGCGCTAATGCGTTCTTCAAGCAGCTCGCCGCCGCTTCCGGCGCAGCGCCCCAGTGGAACTTCCACAAGTATCTCATTGCCCCCGACGGAAAAACCGTCCACAGCTTCAATACCCAGGTCGAGCCCGACTCGCGCGAGGTGATGGGCAAGCTGCTGCCGATGCTCAAGTAGCAGAGGCGTGAATCGTGATTCGTGAGTCGTGATTCGACCTTGCCTCAAAAACCAAGAACTTTAGCCGAAGATAAATCCCGTTCCAATGACTTCTGCCAGCTCCTGATGATTAATGGTCCGCGACACGCCCGGAAAACGGACATTGGAACGGGATAAACGCAGATAAACACCGATATCAGATAGAAACAAGTCGGATAACGAGGGCCGTCACATCAAGAAGACGTAACAATTTACTCCCCTCCTTACCGAGGAGGGGTGCCTGCAGAGCAGGCGGGGTGGTGAGAGGGATGGGCTTCCAACCACCCCGTCACTTCGTGCCACCCCTCCTTGAAAAGGAGGGGAGCTTGAATTTTTTCCCCTCCTGACCGGGGAGGGGGGCTGGAAAAACTCCCCTCCTGACCGAGGAGGGGTCGCCGCAAAGCGGCGGGGGTGGTGGTAGGTGGTGGGTTCTAGCCTGATCTGAAATGCTGTCTGATCAAATCCAGCACGCCCTCTGGGTTTTCGAACACATGCCTATTCTCTAGCCGCAGGACCGCGAGACCGGCGGTGTTGAGAAATCGCTCGCGAGCCTCGTCCCCAGCAGCAGTCTGCTCGCTGTCGTGCGCAGATCCTTCCAGCTCGACGACAAGTCGTTCCTTCGGGCAATAGAAGTCAACGACGTAGGGCCCGATGCTGTGCTGTCGCCGGAATTTCCGGCCCTGAAGTTGTGAGCGTTGGAGCATAAGCCATAGTGCTGCTTCGGCATGCGTCAGGCTCGCGCGCAGCGTCTTGCGTCGCTCGCCAAGAGACGGATGGTTGTGGAATCGTTTGTGCGGCATTCATCAACTAACGCCGGAATCTGGCTTGCGCTGACAGGCCTACACACCACCCCGGCGCTTCGCGCCACCCCTCCTCGGTAAGGAGGGGAAAAAATTCTTGTGCCAACTCCCCTCCTTGGTTAAGGAGGGGTGGCACGATAGTGACGGGGTGGTTGGAGCCATGGTCCCGGACCGTGACTTTTCGCACCGCAGGGGTCGCTCGGCCCGGATCTTGCGGGGGACAGCACCGCGGCAGCCTGCGGCGGGGTCTAATCATCCACCACCCCGCCCGCTGAGCGGGCACCCCTCCTCCGACAGGAGGGGAATGTTGTCGCCCTAAACGCTTCGAAAACGCGCAAAATACTCTTGTATTGGTATAGGAATATGTCGTATCCTTTTGATTTTAAGGTTGTCTCTGTCCAGAAGTTTGCGGGGCAGGGGCGAGCCTGACCACGGCAGGAGATACTGCTTCAATGCGCCAATTCGCATCACAGTTCCGGGCGTACTTTGTGTACGCAGCGTTCTTCAGCCTGATCATCAACGTGCTCATGCTGACGCCCGCGCTGTTCATGCTCCAGGTCTTCGACCGGGTCGTGAGCAGCCGCAGCGGCGAGACGCTGGTCATGCTCTTCGTGCTGACCCTCCTTGCGCTGTTCTTCATGGCGTACCTCGACACCATCCGCACGCGGCTCCTCACGCGAGCGGCGATCAAGCTCGAGAAGCTGCTCGGCCCGCGCGTTCTCGCGAGCATGCTCCGCCAGAGCGCTCACGCGAACCGCCCGCCCTCGCTGCATGGCATGCGCGACATCAACGCGCTGAGGGGGTTCCTCACGGGCCCCGGCATTATTGCGGTCTTCGATGCGCCGTGGGTGCCGCTGTTCATCGTGGTCATTTTCCTGTTTCACCCGATGCTGGGGGTCGTGGCGCTGCTCGGCGGGATGCTATTGCTGGGTCTAACCATCCTGAACGAAAGGCTCTCGCGCCGCTCGCTCCAGGCAATGCAGACCGATGCGCGGGTGGCAGGGCGTTTCGTTGACCAGAGCCTCGGCCATGCGGAGGTGGTCGGTGCCCTCGGGATGGTGGACAACGTGACCCAGGACTGGCGCGAAATGAGCCAGAAAGTGCT